>CAZAHQ010000527.1:0-3316 GCA_964484415.1 uncultured Acidobacteriota bacterium
CAGTCGCGCTCGCACCCGGACGGATGCGCGAGAGAGATTGAGGAAACCAGCAGCTCGCCCGGGAAGGAGAACGAGGAGCGCCATCCGAAGATCGGTTTCTATGCGCTGTACATGGCGCACAACCAACACTTCCTGTCGTACAGCGCGATGATGGAAGGACGCAGCGCGGCTGCGGTTGAACATGCAGGAGCTGTTGTAGAGGGACTGTCGCTCGAGGCGGTGCGTGCCAATCCTCTGTTTCTCGAAGCATTTCTTACAGTGAAACTCGAGGCGATGAAGCGGTTCGGGATGTGGCAGAGGATTCTCGACGATCCGCCGCCACCGAAAGACTTGCCGCTGATCACCGCGTACTCGCATTTCGCGCGCGGTGTCGCTTTTGCGGCGCTCGACAAGATTGCGGACGCCGATCACGAGCGAGCGTTGTTTGTGGAGTCGTTGTCGAAAGTTCCTAGTGGAGCGTACTGGGGAAGCAACAGCGCCTCGAGCGTACTTGCTGTGGCCGTTCCGTATCTCGATGGCGAGATTGCGTATCGCAAACAGAAGCTCGATGAGGCGGTGTTGCAGTTGACCACCGCCGCGCGATTGGAAGATGGTCTGAAGTACGACGAACCGCCACCGTGGACCACTCCGTCGCGACATGCGTTGGGTGCGGTGTTGTTGGCTGCGGACAAAGCGGCTGAGGCCGAAGCGGTTTATCGCGACGATCTGAAGCGCTACCCAGAGAATGGCTGGGCGCTGCTTGGGTTGTCACGCGCGCTGAATGCGCAAGGCAAATCGACGGAAGCTGGCGACGTCGACGCGCGACAGAAGAAAGCGTGGGCTCGCGCCGACGTGCCGATCGCATCGTCATGTTTGTGTGTGAAGGCGTCTGCGAAGTGATGCACGCGGTGTGACGCGCGGAACCGAGTGTCGGCCTCAGCGCTGCGCATCGCGCAAGAACGACGCGACCAACTTCCCTTCCCCAAGCGGCAGACTCGTCCCCTCGTATCCGCGGCGCAACGCCCGTTCGTCGTCGACGCCAAGCCACGACACGACACAGCGCACGTCGCGCGTCGCGAGCAGCTCGCGAATCCACTTTTGTGGTGCGGGGAAACCACGCATCGTCACGATCGTCGCCGCACGTGGGATGTCGTCGGTTGAGGTTACGCGCGAGTCGCTGACCGCGATTCGCTCGAACAGATTGGTTTGTCGAATGGCCGCGCGAAGGAAGTCGACTTTGCGTGCGGTCTTTTCGATCAAAGTGCCGCGCAGCTTGTGATGTATCAGCAACAGCGGAAGCGCGGGGTAGCCGTTGCCCGACCCGAGATCGACCAGATGATCGGTGGGCATCGGCTCCAGCAACTGCGCGCCGATGACGCTCTCTACCAAGTGCCTGCGCACGCCTTCCTCAGGATCGCGAATCGACGTGAGGTTGATCCGCTGATTCCACGCGTACAGAAGGCGAAAGTGTTTGATCAGGTCAGGCAAAGCCAGATCCACAAGTCTTTTGTAATCAACGGTTTGGCAAGCCGCCTCGACACGGGCAGCGAGTTCTTCATCGGTCAGCAGGCGGGGCATCGGCGGATCATCCGTGGGAATCGGCTGTTGGCGGCGCCATCATCTCGGCGGGATCGCCCGGCGCTGTTTGACGATCGCGGCGGCCAACACGGTGATCGACGCTGGATTGACCCCGGGAATCCGAGCCGCCTGGCTGAGAGATGTGGGACGCACTTCCAAAAGCCGCTGCCGAATCTCGTGTGAAAGGCCCGGTACTAGATCGAAGGCAAATTCCTCAGGGACGCGCACGCGCTCGAGGTCGCGAAGTCGTGCGATCTCTCGTTGTTCACGCTCGAGGTAGCCGCGGTACTGAACCAGCGAGACCACTGTCTTCCGATCGAAGGGGCTCAGCGGATATTCTGCGAGCCAGGGATCACCTGCCTCCCCCTTTCGAATTCGATCGGCGGGAGTTGCAGAGCGAGGTCCTCTCAATGCTGCCCCACGCTCCAGTGAAGAAAGCACATCGTTCAAGAGACGCCATCTTCGATCGGCACGCTCGGACTGCGATTGCTCAACTAGTCCGAGAGCCGCGCCGATCGGCGTGAGCCGCGCGTCAGCCGTATCGGCCGAAAGCGATAGCCTCATTTCCGCACGAGACGTGAACATCCGGTATGGCTCGAGCACGCCTGTGGTGGTGAGGTCGGTGGCCATCACGCCGAGATACGATTGCAAACGATCGGGGATCCAAGCGTCCTTCCCCATGGCAAAGAGAGCTGCGTTCACGCCGGCGATCAAGCCGAGACCTGCAGCCTCTTCATACCCGGTGGTGCCACAGATCTGGCCGGCGAGATAAAGACCTGGGACTGATCGCAGTTGCAGCGATCCGGTCAACTGGGTGGGAGGAACGTAGTCGTACTCCACGGCGTAACCGAAGCGCGCGATTTCTGCGCGCTCGAGGCCTTCGATCGAGGACACCAGCTCGGTTTGAGCTTCGGGTGGAAGGCTCGTTGAGAGTCCGTTGACATAGACCCAAGGGTGCTCGAGTCCCATCGGTTCCAGATGCAGTAGGTGGCTGGGCTTCTCCGAGAACTTCACCACCTTGTCTTCGAAACTCGGACAGTATCGCGGACCGAGCGACTGGATCCGCCCCGTATATAGAGGAGAGCGATGCAGGTTCTCGCGAACGATTCGGTGTACCGCAGGACCAGTCTTCGCTAGGTGAGTCACAGTCTGACGCAACGAGGGCTCGAATTCCGCAGCCAGGTGCGCAAACGAGAACGGTACCGGCACATCGTCGCCAGGTTGCCGATCGAAGCCGGAAGTGTCGATTGAGTCAGCAACGAGTCGCGGTGGGGTACCCGTCTTGAATCGATCGAGTCGAACTCCGCACGCCGCCAACGAACTACTCATTTCAATCGCTGCGGACTCCCCTACCCTGCCCCCCTCGGTCTCCTGCTCGCCTTGGTACATGCGTCCTCGCAGGAAGGTCCCGGTGGTAAGGACCGCAGCTTCACAGGGGATGGTCCTTCCATCGAAGGTCTGCACGCCGACAAGTCGACCGTTTTCGATTGCCAGACCAACTGCTTCCCCCGCGATGACCTCGAGATTGGGGTACCGGTCGAGAATCTCACGCACGATCCCGGGGTAACGGTCGTAGTCCTGCTGCGCGCGGGGGCCCTGCACCGCAGAACCACGCGAGCTGTTGAGCACGCGGAAGTGAATTCCGCCGAGATCGGCCGCGAGACCCATGACGCCTCCAAGTGCGTCGATCTCGCGAACCAGATGACCTTTCCCGATCCCGCCGACCGCTGGATTGCAGGAGAGCCGGACCAGCGCCTTG
>CAZAHQ010000528.1:0-3307 GCA_964484415.1 uncultured Acidobacteriota bacterium
GTCGCCGGGCGTTTTCATCGTGTTGCTTGCGACACTGTAGCCTAGGCTACAAATTGTCAACTACCCCTGAACGTTCGATTGCGGTAGGCTGCGCCGAGCCTTCCAGGAGATCGTGTGAAGACTGCACATCAAGCATCACGGCAGCGGGCCGCTGACCGATTTCAACGCGTGCGTGACGATCACTCACGAGAGATGGCCGAGGACTACACGGAATTGGTATTGGAGCTCGAGTCGAGCGACCTGCCGGTCCGCCCGGCCGATCTCGCGCGAGCTCTGGGGGTCAGTCACGTCACGGTGCTCCGAACGCTGACCAGACTAGAACGCCAGTCGTTGATCGAGCGCGACACCGAGGCGGGCATTCGCTTGACGCGAGCCGGGCGTCGCCTGGCGCAGAGCGCCCGACGCCGCCATGCGGTCGTCGTGAAGTTCCTGCAGAGAATCGGCGTCCCCTTGGCGCAGTCGGAGTCGGACGCGGAAGGTATCGAGCATCACTGCAGCGCCCTGACGCTGCGCCAGATGCGCGCGTTCCTCCGCTCATGAGCTCGGCGCCGCAGTGGCCGTTGAAACTCGAGGCTGTTCTTTTCGATATGGACGGGGTCTTGATCGATAGTTGGGATGCTTGGATGGCGGTGCTTGCGGAGTGCCGAACTCGCCGCGGACTCGAGCCACTAACTGTCGAAGAGGTGCGCCTGAATTGGGGGCAGGGTATCGCTGCCGACTGCACCAACTGGTTCGTCGGTGAAACGCCGGGTGTGCTCGCGATCGAGTACGCCCAGTCTTTTCGTACGCATGTCGGCTTGGTCCGCGTGATCGATGGAGCGATCGAGGCGGTAAAGGCGGCAAGGGCTCGTGGTGCACGCACCGCGGTCGTCACCAACAGTCCCAGGGCGATGGTCGAGCAGGTCTTGACCACGGTCGGGATCTGGTCGGAGTTCGACGTCGCAGCCTGCGGAGACGAGGTCACACGCGGCAAACCAGACCCCGCACTCGTTCATCTAGCACTGAGCCGACTGGGGCTGGAGCCATCGTCGGTGATGATGATCGGCGATACCCAACTCGACGTCGCCGCGGCGCGCGCAGCGGGAGTCTTTGTCGTCGGCCTTGACACACCGGGCGACGCGCGAGTCGGTTCGATGATCGAGTTCAGGGTGCAGCTCGGTTAGCCGGTGCGGCGCTGTCGTCTCCGGCCGCGGCGTGCAACGCCAGGAGCGGCCACGACGCTTCGAAGGGCGATTCGGCTTGCGCTCGTCGTCGCACCGCCTGAGCGGCACGTTCAGCGTCGCGCGCTTCGCGCGCTTCGCCGTACTGACGTGAGAGCGCTGCTGCTGCATCATGACAGCGCGCGAGCAAGGCCGGAGCGGCGAGTCCGCGTGCGATCGAGCGCGCCGAGTCGATGGCCGCAAGTGCCGTGCGCGCCGAAGCGCGATCTGGACAGAGCGAGGCTTGAAGCAATAACGCCTCGGCATGTACCCAATCCAGTGAGCCGCCGTCGAGCGCGGCGGCCAGCCACTGCAGCGCTGCTCGACGTTGCCCCCTCAGTCGAAACGCGGCGGCCGTCAACAGTGCCGCGAGCCGTCGCCACGTGAGCGGCCACTCGGCGGTATCGGTGCCACCCACAATGTTCAGCGTGCGGTCGGCATCGCCTGCGGCGAGTGCACAGGTTGCCAGCGCGCTCCGCCCAGCGGGCGACTCACCTGAGGCCCTTGCCATCAGGCCGGCCCAAGTCGGATGTCCGCCTGCCAGCAGCATCGCGCAACGCCGTACCGCGAGGTGAATCGCGGCCTCGTCGCTGGGAACGGTGATGCGTTGCAACACGTCGTCGGCGCGATGCCACCGGCCGAGTCTCGTTTCGCAGTGAGCCCAAGCACCGAGCGTTGCAAGGTCGTCTGTGGGGATTGCGTGCGCGCCACGACGCCACACTTCTGCGGCTCGCGCCGCGTCACCATCGCGCAGCGCGCTCCATGCGGTATCGACCGAGGGATCGCTCGAGAGCTGTTGTCCATCGAGCAGCCCACAGAGCCCTTCGGTAACAGCCGAGGGTGAGGCGCCCAGTGCGCGCAGCAGAACGAGGAAGCGGGGCAGATTGAGATCGGCGTTACCGGTCTCGACCCTCGACAGATGGCTGCGGGTGATCGCCAGGCCTTGTGAGGCTGTTGCGTGTTGCACGTCATCCAACGAAAAACTGCCCTCCTGCCGCAAGCGTCTCAACGCTTGCCCAAACGCGACTCGCAGCGATTCTCGCGATGCAGCCATGGTTATCTCCTCCAGCTGCGGAAACTGCCACGAGCTACTTCGGGTGCTTCCCGAACTTGCGGTGGACAGCCGGACAGACGGAGGGTGAGGGTCGAAGCGGCGCTGCGATGCGCCTGCGCGTGTTGCGTGAGTGTGTCCCGCGGACGTCAAGCAGTGACGACGGTGAGCTCCGCGCGTGCGGCGGTGAGTTCCTCCAGGAACGCGAACACACTCGCTGGTCGACGATTGGGATCCTTGGCGAGAACTCGCTCGACCATCGCCTGTACCAGTGGCGGAACGTTGGGACGAAACTGCGCGAGCGGCGGAGGGGGCGCTTCGACCTGTTGATGCAGGACCTCGGCGACATTTTCCGAGCTGAACGGTTCACGTCCGGCGATCAGGAAATAGGTCAATACGCCGAGCGCATACAGATCGGCACGCTGATCGGCGGCTTGGCCGCGGATCTGTTCGGGCGCCATATAGGCGGGCGAGCCCATCACCAATCCTTCGCGCGTGAGGTGCACATCCCCCTGGCGTGCGATTCCGAAATCCACGAGTCTGGGGCGGCCCTCACCGTCGAGCAGAACGTTCTCGGGTTTGACATCGCGGTGCACGATCCCCAAACGGTGCGCGGCCGCCAGTCCCGCTGCGACACCCGCCACGATCTCCAGCGAGCGTCCGAGCGGAATTGGTCGACGAGCTTCCGCCCAGCGACGCAGATCGACGCCGTCGATGTACTCCATCACGATGAAACGCAGCTCGCGCCAGCGTTCGAAGGTATGCACGCGCACGATGTTCGGGTGATTGATCTGACGCGTGAGCCGGATCTCCTGGATGAAGCGCTTCTCTTGATTCTCGTCGAGTGGGCCGTGGACCTCGGCCGAGACACGGTAGTTGTGCCCGTGCAACCGCTCGCACACGTCGCCGTGGAACGTGATGAAGTGCCCGGCGCTAAAGACCAGGTAGTCTTTCGAGATACGGACGCAGTAACTTTCGGCCAACGCGCCAATCCTTATTCCGCTCCGCGCGAACGAGCCGAGGGCGACCAACGTAGGCCCGAAAACCGTAGACGGAC
>CAZAHQ010000529.1:0-3304 GCA_964484415.1 uncultured Acidobacteriota bacterium
ATTGGGACTTTGATCGCAAACCCCAAGAAGAACGCCAGGAAGACCCATGTTCCGAGCGCCCAACCTGCGGTATGCACCCCCAACTCGTGGAGTTTGGTGAGATCGAATGTGGCCGCCCCCAATTGCTGTTCGCTGAACTGCCACACGGCAATGATGCCGAGCAACATCAGCACCGAACCCAGCAGCGTGTAGAGGAAGAACTTCAGCGCCGCGTACAAGCGGCGCGGGCCGCCCCAGATGCCGATGATGAAATACATCGGCACGAGCATCACTTCCCAGAAGATATAGAAGACAAACAGATCGAGAGCCGCGAACACACCCAGCATCCCGGTCTCGAGCACCAGAAACCAAACAGCGAATTCCTTGACGCGACTGGTGATGGACGACCACGCGCTGAGCAGCGACACAAACGACAAGAGCGTCGTGAGGATCGTCAGCAGCAACGAGACGCCGTCAAGTCCGAGCTTGTAACTCACACCCAGACGCGGAAGCCACGACAGCTCTTCGACGAACTGAAATCCGCCGTTGTTGGCGTCGTAGTTCCAAAGCGGGATGAGCGAGACCATAAACGTGATGAAGGCGGCACCGGTCGCAAGTTTGAGGGCGAACGACTCGTGCTTCTTCGGAACCAAGACCGCTATCAAGATCGCGGCGATCGTGGGTAAGAAGGTGATCAGGCTCAGGATCGGCACACCCAACTCCTCGGGTATCGCAACGGATTCGACACCGCCGTGGGGGCGGACGATACCTCAGGATCTCGGCGCTGGGGAGTCCGGCTTGCGTGGGCGAACCGTCACGAGCGTTCCCTCGGTTCGAGTCTGGTAGCCCCATCCCACGATCTCTGCCGCCGCGCGAGCTGCGGCTGCGGCGCTATCGAACTGCAATTGAAGCACGGCCACTCCGGTCGCCATGCTCGCTTGGTCCGAGATGATCTGCGTCAACCACTCGGGCTGGGCCGCAGCGTCGAGCAGCGCCAGAGCGCCGCGCGGGCCGAGCCGGCACGCGCCGGGACCGACTGGGACAGAACCGGCCGAGGGTCGAGCCCCGAACAACGCTTCGGGTCCGACTCCGGGTTTTTCGAGAGAGGACATCAACCCGGTCCATCGACCGGAGAGATATTGCACGGTCGCCCAGCGCAATCCGTCCTCGAAGTAGGTGGTGAGGAGCGCGCGCGCTACCGGATCGGAAACGTGATCTCTGAGCGGCGATTGCGGCCATCCCGATCGCTCGGTGTCCGCGGCCAATAACGCGGATCCGAGCGATGCGGGCGCCACCCCACTGCCCTGCAGCGACACAGAAATTCCTGCGAGTCTTGCGACCCCTTCGAGCCGGGCCGCTCTCGAAAGCCGCAGCAGTGGATCGCGGGCGGGCGGGCCTGCATGGACGGCTCCTACGTATCGAGCCCACTCCCCCGTCAACGACACTTCGAACGGCAACACGCCCGTGGCGCTAAGAAACTCTGCATCGGGGGCTTCTTGCGCAGGAAGCTCTTTCGGTACCAACAAGGCCTCGCCACCGCGCGTGGCAATCGGCCGTCCAGCAGGAAACAACGGCGCGAGCAGCGTCGTATCGGGCGGGTGTGGATCACGTCCGAACGCGGTCAGCACGGCAGCGCATGCCGACTGCTCGAGCGGCGAGAACACATCGGCCAACCACAATGCTGCCGACGCTCGCCGCTCGCTGTCCGCTGACTCGCGGGCATTGATCTTCTGTGCGACGAACTCTCCTCCCAATCGAGCGGGAACGTCCTCGAGCAGATGGCGGGGCGAGGCAGGTGCCGGGATGGTCTCTTCGCGTTGATCGGGCTTTGTCTCCTGACCAGACGCCTGAAGACCGGCGACGAGAATCGCGAAAACCAACGGCAGCGAATGAAGCGCTCGCCTCAACGGACCTCCAATCCTGCCGGCAGGCTCAGCAGCAACCGCGCGCCAGGAACGATCCCGAGGCCGCGCGCGGTTCCTCCCGCGATCTCCAGTACATATCGAGCATTGCGATCGGGACCGTACATGGGGCACGTCTCCGCAGCTCCTTCACACGGCGGCAGCGACTCGCCGACATGAACCACTGTCCCGGACTCATCCAGCCAGATGATGTCGAGGCTGATCAAGCATTGAAACATCCAGAACGAGTGACGCTCGGCATGATCGAACACAAACAGCATGCCTGTTCCTGGCGGTGCCTCGCGCCGCCCCATCATCCCTCGTGCTCTCGTTTGTGGATCGAGCGCGAGTTCGAGCACGATCACGTCTCCGCGCGGAGCTGTCACGGTGGAACTCGCGAGGCGCGGTGTCGTGGTCGCTTCCACACTCTTGCGCGGTACAGAAGGGGTCGCGGAACAGCCAACCGAGTTGCAGAGCAGACAAAGCGAGAACCCGATCAAGAGGATCGTCTGTCGAAGTTGCGCCTCAGTGAATGCCGCCGTAAACGAACTTCCCGTTCTCGATGACGAAGTCAGTGTTGTTCCCGCCGCCGCCTGGAAGGCCGTCGGCACCGTAGCAGACGACCACATAGCCGCTGCCTCGCCGGCTGAATCGGACCGCGACCCCCCAGGGGTCACGCACCACCTCGCTGAGATCTCTCGGAACCAGATCTTCGACAGTCTCAGGCAGGCGCTTCTCGCGCGCACGAAAACGCTCGACGGCCATCGAGACTTGCCGAATCGCATCCCATGCGCGGAGCAGCGGACCGCGAGCTGCGGCTGAAAGCACGTCATCGACCCATTCTAGTTCTTGGCGAGCCCGAGTCGCCGCTTTCGTCTTGGGGTATCTCTTCACGATGTCATGCAAGGCGTCGCGCACCTCGGGAAGCGGGTGAGTTTCTTCCATCGTGATCGCATGCCGGAACGCCCGCTGGGCACGTTGTTCGGCGCAGCCGAAAGCCAGCGCGAATGCGAGCACGACGATCGCGGCTCTCTGTGACGGTCTGGAAGGCATCGATAATCAACTTTGTCCATCGACCTCCGCTTGTCCATCCTCCCCTTGACCACCCCGAATGCCGCGCCCACAATCCGGCCGCTCGCAACGCCGGAGACAAGGCTGGGTGGTGGGATGGCTTCCGGCATGCGGTCACGTTGAGTGCGACATGAGTCGGCGCGTCACCACGCGCGATCGGGTGGGGCCTGCTGTGGCGAGTAGGCTGGGTTTCGATTCGGCAGGAGGACGGGAGTGACCGAACGGTCGCAGCAGAGATCGCTGGCCCAATGGGTCGGCGCGCTCGCTCATCCCGATCCCGCGATTCTCGAGTCCGCCGAAGAGGCACTCGCGGCAGCCGGAGTCGACGCACTCCCCCACCTGCTGCGTTGCCT
>CAZAHQ010000530.1:0-3304 GCA_964484415.1 uncultured Acidobacteriota bacterium
CGTCGCACTGGCAACTACCGGGATTGCGGGTCCGGGGGGCGGCTCGGCGGAAAAGCCGGTGGGACTCACCTACCTTGCGATCGTTTGGCCAGGAGGACGACAAATTACGAGGCACACGTTCACAGGCGATCGCAGGCAGATTCGAATCTGGTCGGTGACCACGACGCTCGATCAGGTGCGCCGTGCACTCATGGGATTGCCTCCGCATGGCGAAGTCATCGAGCGGCAGGCCGATCCAACGGGCGAGTAGGGCCGTGTCGTTGCCTACTTCCGTGACAGCAACTCCGCGATCGACACATTCGACGTTCAGCGTTTTGCGCACTTGCGGATCACCTCATGCGTGAGTTGCAAAGCATCGCCATCGCTTTCTTGTTGGGGAGCATTCCCTTCGGCCTGCTACTCACGCGCTGGCACAGTGGGATCGACATTCGCAACGTAGGCTCCGGGAACATCGGAGCGACCAATGCGATGCGCGCGGGAGGTGCGGCGGTCGGGATCGGGACACTGATCTTGGACGGACTCAAGGGGGTCGCTGGACTCTCGATGGCAGCCTGGCTACTCAACGGTTGGCCCCACGGTTGGCGCGAAGCGGTGCTGATCGCCGCTCCGGTGCTCGGGCACTGTTTCACGCCTTGGCTCGGCTTTCGCGGCGGGAAAGGAGTAGCCACCGCCGCTGGAGTCCTGGCCTGGGTCGATTGGCGCTTGCTTCTCGCTGGATTGGTAGCGTTTGCCGCGATCGTGGTGACGACCCGTTTCGTTTCGCTCAGTTCGATTGGATGCGCCGCGATGGTGGGCGCGGTGGCGCCGTTGGTCCACGGTTGGACTGGTTTGACCTGCGGTGTCGAGGCGGTTGTCGTTGTGGTGGTGTGGCGTCATCGGGAGAACATCGGACGACTGCTTCGCGGCACCGAACCAAGGACTCGCGAACGACGCCGCCCCGCGACCGCAGGGCAATAGTGTCCAGGCACTCCTGCTGTGTCGTTGGAGCCGGCGCGTGGGGTACCTCGCTCGCCCACCATCTGGCGGCGCAAGGCGACGTGACGCTGTGGTGTCGTCGGCATGAGATTGCAGAGCAGATCAAGAACGAGCAGACATCACCGTATCTGCCTGGGGTGACACTCTGCACCTCGATTCGACCGGTCTGTCGACTCGATGAGGCTCTGTCAGGATGTGACGGCGCGATTCTTGCGGTGCCCACTCAAGTGCTTCGTGCGTTACTCATTGCCAATCGCGACGCTCCGTGGCCGGATGGCGTGCTGACGCTGGCGAACAAAGGGATCGAATTGGCGACTCTTGCTCTTCCGCTCGACATCGTTGGAGATTCGTTAGGGTCCAGCATCGGTAAGCGAACTGCGGTGATTTCCGGTCCGAGTTTCGCCGTAGAACTCGCGCAAGGGCATCCGACCGGACTGGTCGCCGCCGCTCACGAGATGGAAGTTGCCAGGTTCGTGCAGCGCACGCTGAGTTTCGGGAGCCTGCGCGTCTACACCTCCGATGATCCGACCGGAGTCGAGCTTGCTGCCGGGTTGAAGAACGTGGTCGCGATTGCCGCCGGCATGTGCGACGGATTAGGTTTCGGGAGCAACGGACTTGCCGCTCTTATCACGCGCGCCCTGGCGGAGGTAGCTCGATTGGGGGTTGCGATGGGGGCGCGCCGCGAGACATTCATGGGGCTGGCCGGGTTAGGCGACCTAGTTCTGACCTGTACCGGGTCGTTGTCGCGCAATCGTCGTGTCGGACAGCTGCTCACGGAGGGCCTCTCCCTCGGCGAGATCCGCTCCTCCACAAGTCAGGTGGCAGAAGGAATAGACACCTGTCGCGCAGCGCGCGCGCTGTCGGCGCGTTACGCTGTCGAGATGCCGATCATCGAGCAGGTCCATGAGGTCCTCTTTGCAGGCAAATCGCCGCGGAGCGCGCTGGCGGAATTGCTCGCACGTCCACTTCGCGCCGAACCGGAAGGGGACACCCCGTGATCGATACCCATTGTCATATTCTGCCGGGCCTCGACGATGGGCCAGAAACCGAAGAGGTCGCGATCGCCATGGCACGTGTTGCGGTCGAGGACGGTGTCGAGGCGATAACGGCGACCCCGCACATGCGTGAGGGTGACTACCTCAACGAACGGGCCAAGGTGATCCAGGCTGTCGATTCGTTTCGCGAGGTCCTCGCGCGTGAGTCGATCCGCCTCACGATCCACTACGGTTCAGAGGTTCATCTCGGCCCACGCATGCCGGAGCGAGTCGCTGAAGCGAAGCTGTTGACCTACGGCGATCGGCGAAACTACCTACTTCTGGAGTGTCCGTATCGATCTCGTCCGATGCGCCTGGAAGAGACCATCTTCCAGTTGAAAGTCGCCGGCATCACGCCCGTGTTGGCGCACCCAGAACGGATCAGGCACTTTCAGGAAGACCCGAGTCGCTACGAAGAGTTATTGCGGATGGGAGCCCTCGGCCAACTCACCAGTTCCAGTCTGCTTGGCACGTTTGGCGTGCAGATCCAGCGTCTTTCCGAAAGTTGGGTCAGGCGCCGGATGGTGCACGTTCTGGGGAGCGACGCCCATGACACCAAGTATCGCCCGCCGCGTCTACGCGATGCGCGGCGCCGCTGGGCTGAGCTGACAGACGAGCACAGCGCCCAACTTGCTACAGAGATCTGGCCCAGCGCGTTACTCTCCGGCGATTCAATCGAACCGCCGGAGCCCTTGCCGCCCGATCCTCCCAAGGGGATCTTTGCGCGGCTGTTCGGAAAGTGAGGGACTGATGGGACTAACGGGGAGCGCGCGATGCCTGAGTGTCGGACTTGTCTTGATGGTCCTTTCGGCGTGCGGTTCGGCAAACCGCACGGATCGGAATCAGAAGCAGGTTGAGGGACCGTTGCGACACTTTCAGTTGGCGCGGATGTACTACGAGCAGGGGAAGGTTCAAGAGTCGCTCGAAGAACTCGATCGGTCATTCAAGCTCGATGCAACCTTGCCGCAGGTTCACGCCTATCTCGGTTACGTCCGACTCGAGCAGGAGCAGTGGGCCGAAGCTGCGAAGGCCTATCGCAAAGCGATCGAGTTGAACCCGTATTACACCGACGCCCGGCAGCACTTGGCCGTTTGCCTGCAGGAACTGGGAGACATCCCCGGCGCCCTCGATCAACTCGAACAGGCATCGCGGGACAAGACATATCCATTTCCGGAACAAATCTATTTCAATCGCGCCATGGTCTTCCGTCACGCAGGGCAGGTAGAAGAGGCACTGAAGGAACTGCGACGTGCGGTAGGAATCAAGCCGCGCTATTACCGCGCCCACTTCGAGAT
>CAZAHQ010000531.1:0-3293 GCA_964484415.1 uncultured Acidobacteriota bacterium
GGAAACTCGCGTGTAGAAAACAGTCCCGCTTCGATTGACATCCGAAGTCATATCAGCGCCCGGTATCGACGGTTGGCGAGAGTGCTATTCCTTGGACCGACGTTGGTCCAATCCAATGTCTTGGCCAGATGCGGCGCAATCGATGAAGCCTGCCGCCTGCTCCGTGAGGGACTCCAAGAGTCGTCAACGATACGCGGGGACGAATCGGTGAGGTTAGCTGCTCAGGCTTCGCTTGCGTGGTGGCTGCTGCAACGCTCCTCACCTACTTCGATGGAGATCTCTGAATCAAAGCAACTACTAGCCTCTATGCTTGCCTCCGGACCGTCAGCCGTTCATCGCGCGAATGCACTCATCGATCTTGCCTATGCTCTAGTCCTCGAGGGGAACTCTCCAATCGTACCGCTCGAAGAGGCCCGCTCACTCCGGATCGAGAAGCTGGGGGGTACCGAGGAAGGGCACATGTTGGCCGGCTGGGAGAAGGTAGTCGGGTCCGTACAAGAGGCACAGCGAGGGAACCTGGATGAAGCGCTTCGAATGTACGAAGAGCTGGGAGCCGATCACACTCAACCACGACTCGCAGCCTGGGGACGGAGCGAGGCTGCTGAGGTCTACCGTCAACGACGAAGATTCACGCAGGCTTCATTCTCGATTACAGAGGCAATCGCACTGCAACGCCTTTGGGCACCTGGCGACTATGACCTGCGTTTTATGGTCACGGCGAGTCAGCGTGCCGTTGATCTCTATCGAGCGGTTCGCATCGCCTTGGACGGCAACGATCCGAAGCTACTGAGAGCTGCTTTGGCGGAGTTGGATGGGCTCGATGCGACAGGAGCGGTCGATTGGAGTGCCGACCCAGTCGAGGCGTCAAAGTGGAATGACGCGCTCCAGCAGATGATCGCTCTTGATCGACCCGCGTCTGTAAGCCGGCAGAAACAGCGCTCGAGTCAGCGCCGAGCGCTCGGCATGAGGATGGAAGAAACTCTGCGGCGTTTGCAGCGCGGCTGGCTCGATAACGAAGCGTCGAATCTGATGCCCGACTTCCGTGCGATTCCGCTTGATGACGAGATACTGCTGATACGACGCGTCGATGCCGAACGACTTGAAATCTACCGGCGCACACCGATGCGACTGGCTCAAGCCCAAGCACTTATCGCGAGGGTCAATGACGCGATGTCTGCGCAGACGCTCGACGATGTAGACTGGTGCAGGCTCGTTCAGCCACTCGCTAAGGCACTGGTGCCGGTGCGCTCGGATCTGTCGCCTGTCACTTCCTTCGCACTGCATGGCGTGCTTCAAGACATCCCACTCGCTGCGCTTCCGTGGCCGGAGGGCGCGAACTGTTCGTCGTTGCTGGGAGATATGACAGTCGTCTCCACATGGATTCCTCGCGTTGTACCGGCGCGCCCGCTTGACCTGTCCCACGGCTTGGCAGTAGTCAACCCAACTCGCGACCTCGCGAGCGAATCAGGAGCGCTGTCTTCGCTGTCGAACTCAGGACTGCATCCACTCACTCTGGTCGCCGCCGAAGCGACGCGACAGCCGGTGCGAGAGTCACTAGCAAGCGCGCGTTGGTTGCATGTGGACGGGCATGCACGGTTCGATCCAGCGCTCCCGCTTCTGGCGTCGATCGAGCTTGCCGACGGCCCGATGCTGACACCCGAATTGGTGGCGGCCGGGCCAGAGTTGACGTTCGTGAATCTCAGTAGTTGCAGCTCTGGGCGCTCTCCAGCGACGGCTGGGGCCGGAAGATTCGGTATCGCGGGAGCACTTCTGCAGAGCGGGGTTGGCACGGTGGTGGCGGCACGGTGGGAACTGTCCGACAAGGTCGCGGCAGACTTCAATGTCGCGTTTTACCCGACACTGGGAGGGACGGGCTCGACACTGGAGGCGTACCGGGAAGCGATCCATGCCGTACGCCGGAAACACACGGCGACTCAGTGGGGAGGGTTGATGATTCTTGGCGCGGAAGATCATGCAAATACTTTTGTGGAAAGCGCTCCGGCGCGGACTACGAGGTAACTGATGGGGGATGGCGAGGGACGCACGCCGGCATCGGGTGCTGGGAGGTGGAAGCTCTTGCTGCAGCGGATCGCATCGCTCGAACCGGACGAGTCCACCGAGCGCGCGACGGATGCGGAGCTTCGCGCTTACCGCGAGCAACGGCTGGATCCAGCTGCCGCTCAGCGGGTGGAACGGGTCTTGGGCTCGAATCGAGGGGCACGTGAGCGGCTTGCGGCTCTCAGTGGACTCGATGCTCCCTCCCCAGAACTGCGCCGACGCTTGCTGAGGACTGAGTCACCGCGGCGCGGTCACCGTCTCGATAAGCGTGTGATCGTCGCGGCGGTGGCGTGCCTTTGCGTCTGCGCACCGGTAGCGTGGTGGGCAACACGCCACATCGATGAAACGAGCATCAACCTGCAAGGTGCGAGTTTCGACGTCTCCGTCGAGGGGATAGCGTCTCGCCGGTCGCATCGCGAAGAGAAACTCGCGTTGCCGTCGACTTTGGTTCGAATCGAGGTGTCGCCCGCCGGCAAGGCAATTCCAGATCTCGAATTTGGGTTGTACCGGCTGGATGGTGTGCAGCTTCGGCGACTCCAGCAGGGCGATGGCCTCGTACTCGTCGAACAGGATGGGGCTGCACGATTCGAAGTTGTTGCCGAACAGTTAGCCGGCTCACAAGCGGGAGGCTATGACTTTGTCGTCGCTGTCGCGCCTCGCGGATCGCTGCCGCCGAGCATCGTGGCCGGCCCATCAAACGATCTTGAGCTGTCGCTCCGCAGCCTCCCGAACACACTCGCTTACAGACGGCAACTCACAATCGAACCGCCAGAAGAGCAACCTGGCGCGGCCGCCCCCAATCCGAGGAGATAGCCATGAAACGCAGGTACATCGAAACAGTCGGCGTTGTGTTGTTGGCCACGATACTCAGCACCATGTTCGCATCGGCACAGACGCTGCTGACCTGGTCGCAGGGGAACGGCTGTGGGAACTACTCATCAAGTGCGATTGCGTGCGGGGAAAATGGCACAGTCGTATTCAATATCGCGCCGACTCAGTCTGGTTGTCAGAATCCATCCGGAGCAATAGGCGAGACGGTCCAGATGTACGCGATCCCGCGCAGCGCCGCGGCGTGGCCCGCGGACCCCTACACATTCGCGAGCCTGGTCGCCGATCCACTCGATCCCAACAACGTGGTTGTCATCGACTTCTCTGGAGCGCACGGAAATAGCGTAAGACAGCTTGCAGGTGAGGTCGCTGGGGCCGGCTTGAAAACTGTTCTTTTGCCACTGAAT
>CAZAHQ010000532.1:0-3283 GCA_964484415.1 uncultured Acidobacteriota bacterium
CGTTCGCGCTCAAAGGGATCGAACTCGATCGCAGCCGCCTGACGGTGGAAGAGCGCGATCCGGACCATCGGATCGTCTTGCTGCCGATATTGGGGGGCGATTCGCGCGTTGTCGGTGTTGCAGGGTTGATCCTGGACGAGGAGTACTTCCGCGAGTCCCGGCTGCCGCAGCTAGTGCGGCAATCGCTTCCGCGATTCTTCCCCGCCGATATGCGCGAGAACGTCGTGGTGCGCGTCACCGACAGCCGCGGCAAGACGGTCTTCGAAACCGTGGCCGCCGAGAGCGGTAGTGACGACGTCAGTCACGGACTTGCCTTCGTGTTCACCGACTGGCGAATCTCGGCTGCCAATCGGTTTGCGCACCCCAGCAAGATTGCGCGCGCCAACCTTTGGGTGACGCTGGCGCTTTCCGGTTTGGCGGCAATCGTCCTGGTCGTCGGCCTTGGTCTCGCCGTCCGTACGACGACGCGCGAGCTTCGCCTCTCGAAGATGAAGAGCGATTTCCTCGCGAACGTCTCGCATGAGCTCCGCACGCCGTTGGCCTCGATCCGCGTATTTGCCGAGTTTCTCAGGCTCGGTCGTGTCGGCGACGGACAGAAGATTCGTGAATACGGCACATTCATCGACGCCGAGAGCCGTCGGCTGTCCAAGCTGGTTGAGAACTTGCTTGACTTCTCTCGCATCGAGTCGGGCCAAAAGCGTTATGTGCTGCAGCCGATGGAATTGCTTCCGGTGATCGACGAGACGCTGGTTTCATTTCGTGTGCGAGCGCAACAAAGCGGAACGCCCCTGCTGTATCAGCCTCCCGAGTTGCCGACACTGAGTGCGAACCTCGACCCGGAGGCATTCTCACAGGCGCTCTTCAATCTGTTGGATAACGCACTCAAGTACTCGCCGGCAGGTCGCCCCGTAGAACTGTCGGTAGCTCGGGAGGAGAAAGAACTTGTGGTCTCGGTCCGCGACCAGGGCATCGGTATTCCCGCAGAAGAACACGACAAGGTGTTCGAAAGATTCCATCGTGTCGGCAGCAGTCTGGTACATGACGTGAAAGGCAGCGGCCTGGGTCTCTCGATCGCGAAACACATCGTCGAGGCTCATGGCGGCCGTTTGACCCTCGAGAGCATTCCCGGTCAAGGCAGCACGTTTCGGCTACATCTCCCAGCAATAGTGTGAGTGAGGACGCGACGATGGCAAAAGTACTGATCGTAGAGGATGACGACTCGATGTCGGTGGCATTGCGAGATGGCTTCGAGTACGAGAAGTACGCGGTATCGTTGGCAAAGGACGGAGAGAGTGCTTTGCGGATGGCGACGCGTATCTCGCCTGATCTGATAATTCTCGATGTGATGCTGCCGAAGATGTCAGGCCTGGACGTCTGCAAGCGCCTTCGCAGTGAGCGAAATGGCGTGCCGATCATCATGCTGACGGCTCGTGGACAGGAAATCGATAAAGTGCTGGGCCTGAAGATCGGTGCCGATGACTACGTGACGAAGCCATTCAGCTTCATGGAACTGATGGCGCGCGTGGAAGCTGTGATGCGGCGAGCTCAGGGCCAGATCGAGCCGATCGAAGAGCTTCACTTCGGCGATGTCTCGGTCTTTTTCAAGAAGGGCGAGGCCACAAAAGCAGGGGCTCCGATCGATCTTTCCCCACGCGAGTTCACGCTTCTACGTTTCTTGGCCGAGCGAAAAGGTGATGTTGTGTCGCGTGAGCAGTTGCTGACGATCGTGTGGGGTTACGACTCGTCGTCGACGAGTCGCACGGTAGACGTTCATATCGCGAAACTGAGGCGGAAGATCGAGACCTCCCCCGAGGAACCGAAGTTCATCATCACGGTTCACGGAATGGGCTACAAGTTCATGGGGTGAGACGTGTCCACGAAATACCTCGGATCGGTTGCCTCGGATCTTTCCCCACCTCGGGAGGCATGCGTTTGGGATCCGGTGCACCGGCGCGTTCAGCCTGCGAGTTGCTCGAGCATGGCGATGGCTCCCCGCCGATCCCCGTTCTGCCCCAATCGACGCTGCCGTTGGCATCGGGCCACCGATCTCTCGGGCTGACGCTACCAATCGCGCGGCACGCAACGCGTGCGACTTGGTGCACGCTGGCCACGCAGGCGCTGTTGCCGATGGCGGCAGTATTTGCACGCGGGACGACGATCACGCTGGGGATCGACGAGGATCGAGTCTATCCACCGGCAGTCAAGGCCCTGCTGGCCCGGTGAGCTGCGGAGTGACGCGCCGTTTCTAGCAAGGCGCGTCGCGACGGTCGCAACCCGCTGTCGCACGGCGAACGCCCCGGCGATGATTTGGGACTGAGCGAAAAGCGATTCTCGGGAGGGGAACTGTTCACTCGACGCCTGTTTCCAGAGCGCGAAGGACGAGCCTCAACGATGCGACCGCTTACTCGGTAGATCGTCTCAGCCTGAGACTCGAGGTTGTCTCATCTCGCCGGTTCGTGCTGCCCAACTCCGCCTGACGCAGGAGTTTGCACGGCATCGCTCGTCAGTTCTCAGTCTCGGCACGGGGGTTGCTGTACTTCTCATCGAGCGCCGGCGATCACGCCATCGAGCAGGAAGTGATGCTGGCGCCGCGAATGCGGTGGGCAAGCTCCTGCTCGGGAGGTTCGGCCATGAAACAGGTCATCACGTCGATCGTCTTCGTCGCCATCGCGCTGTTCGCCGTTGGCTTGAGCGGCGGGACCGCTCTGGCCGGCGGAATCACGGTACAAATGGATCAACCGTTTGTAGTGGGCGATCGCGTCTTGCCACCGGGTGAAGTCTCGATCCTGCCGACCTCGCATAGCGGCTTCATGGCGATCTTGGTCGATGGTCGGCAACTCGGGCTGCTGCAGCGTACCGACAGCGGATATGGCAGCGAGTTCGCCACCCCTAGGTTGGTATTTGAACGCGATCGTTCGGGCGTATTGCACCTCGTTCGTATCCGCTACATCGCGCCAGGCGGTTTGGTCACGCGGATCATCCAGCTGGAGGTTGCGGCGCTCTCACAGAACCTACCTCTGCAGACCGCGATCGCCCAGGCCAGTGTGGCAGGCCTGCGCTGACAGCTTTGAAGGGTGACACGCGTGGTGCCTGCTTTTGCAGAGCCGGCACCGCGCGTTTTCGTTTTATTCATTCGGGCGGGATATCCTCTCCCCGCGGTCGCCGTTTATCCTCTCGGCCGCTTGGAGAACTGCCCAATGCTGCGAGCGGCCTCGTACCAAACTCTGACGATCTTTCTCCTGCTCTGGCCGACATCGGCGACATGGACTCCGGCTGCCGACAA
>CAZAHQ010000533.1:0-3283 GCA_964484415.1 uncultured Acidobacteriota bacterium
GTCCTGCGGCGCGAGGCTGTCGATGAGTCGGCACTGGCCGAGTTGCTGAGCCTTCGGCACGAATTGGCGAGCCTGCTGGGCTATGCCGACTGGGCCGACTACGACGCCGAAGTCAAGATGATCGGCAGTGGGGCGGCGATCGCAGCTTGCTGGTGAGCGATGTCGAACCGGTTGGCGTGGCAACACGTTTGAAGGATGCGTTCGGCACTCGACTTTACGCGATGCTGTCACGGCATCGGCGTGAAGCCGAACGCGAACAAGAAAAGCGCTTGCGACGGCGCGCCACGCGCTGGGAGCTACCGCGTGTCGCCGCCATCGAGGTGCTGTACCACAGCAAGTCGCGGCGCAAACTGCAGGACGTGTTGGCCTGTATTCGCCACGGCTGCGCGCTGGGCACCGCGGGACATCGCATCAAGCCCAACGCCGAGCACGAGCTCAAAACGCCGTACGCCATGCAAGCGTTGTTCGCCGACGACCCGCAGGCGGTCGCACGCACGCTCGAGGTCGCGCAGCGCTGCGAGTTTCGCCTCGATCAACTGCGTTATCGCTACCCCGAAGAGCACTTGCCCACCAACCAAACGCCGTCGTCGTGGCTGCGTACCCTCGCACAGCAAGGGGCGCAGCAGCGTTTCCCCACAGGAATTCCGCAGGATGTGCAGGCGCAACTCAACAGAGAACTCACCCTCATCGACGATCTGGAATACGGCGGCTACTTCCTGACGATGTGGGAAATCGTCCAGTTCTGCCGCGAGCGCCGCATTTTGTGCCAGGGGCGCGGCTCGGCCGCCAACTCGGCCGTCTGTTACGCCCTCGGCATCACGGCGGTCGATCCGGTGCGGATGAACCTGCTGTTCGAGCGGTTTCTCTCCAAAGAGCGCGCCGAACCACCTGACATCGACCTCGACATTGCGCACGAACGCCGCGAAGAGGTCATTCAACACGTCTACGACAAGTACGGCCGCGATCACGCCGCAATGGTCGCCAACTTGGTGCGCTATCGGCCGCGCTCGGCGGTGCGCGATGTGGGCAAGGCACTCGGATTAGCCGAAACGGCGCTCGATCGCTTGGCCAAACTGCTGCCGCACTACGGCGAGGTGCCGCCGCATGTGCTGATACAAGCCGGGCTCGACCCACAAGCGCCGGTGCATGAGCAACTGCTCGAACTCACCTCCGAAATTCTCGACTTCCCGCGGCATCTCTCGATTCATCCCGGCGGGTTCTTGTTGGGCCACGAGCCGGTGCACTCACTCGTCCCGATCGAAAACGCCACGATGGAAGCGCGCACCGTCATTCAATGGGACAAAAACGACGTTGAAGACTTGGGGTTGTTCAAGGTCGATCTGCTCGGCCTCGGCGCGCTGACGCAGATCGATTTATGCCTCGATATGATCGAGCAGCAAACCGGCGCGCGTTACAGCATGGCCACCATCCCGCCTGAGGACCCGGCCACCATGGAAATGATCGGCAAGGCCGACACCGTGGGTGTGTTTCAAATCGAGAGCCGCGCTCAAATGGCGATGCTGCCGCGCCTGAAACCGAAGAACTTCTACGACCTGGTGATCGAAGTCAGCATCGTGCGCCCCGGGCCGATCACCGGCGGCATGGTCCACCCGTATCTGCGCCGGCGCCGCGGCGAAGAGCCGGTGGAGTATCCGCACCCGTCGCTCGAACCGGTGCTGGCCAAAACTCTGGGCGTGCCGTTGTTTCAAGAGCAGGTGATGAAGCTGGCGGTGGTCGCCGCCGATTACACGCCAGGCGAAGCCGACCAACTGCGCCGCGACATGGCTGCTTGGCGGCGCACCGGCCGCATCGAAAAACACCGCACGCGATTGATCGAGCGGATGACCGCCAAAGGGATCGCCCCCGAGTTCGCCGAGCGGGTCTTTCAACAAATCCGCGGCTTCGGCGAGTACGGCTTCCCCGAAAGCCACGCGGCGAGCTTTGCGTTGATCAGCTACGCCACCTCGTGGCTGCGCTGTCACTACCCTGCCGAATTCGTCGCCTCGCTGCTCAATGCGCAGCCAATGGGGTTTTACTCGCCGGCCACCATTCTGGAAGACGCGCGGCGCCACGGCGTCGAGATGCGTCCGGTCGACATCGTGCACAGCGATTGGGATTGCACGCTGGAAAAGCGACCCGACGGTGCACGCGCGGTGCGCTTGGGGTATCGCTACGTCAAAGGGTTGCAACAGCTCGATGGGCGTCAGCTCGAACTGATGCGCCCGTTTTCCGCACTGCGCGACGTGGTGCAACGCACCTCTCTTTCTTCGCGCGCGCTCTCGGCGTTGGCCGAGGCCGGCGCGTTCGATGCGCTGGGGCTCGATCGCCGCACGGCCTTGTGGGAACTGAAGCGCCTGGTGCGCACGCGGCATCATCGATTGCCCAATGACGACACGCCGCAACAGGGTCGGCTGTTTGCACCGCTCAATACCGCCGAAACGATTGCCTGGGATTACGGCACCACCGGCCTGTCGCCGCGCGGTCACCCACTCCAAATCCTGCGCGGCGATTTAGCAGCGCAAGGGTTGCCCGACGCACGCACCGTGCTGGCCAGGCCGCACGGCTCACGTGTGCGCTACGCCGGCGGCGTGATCGGCCGCCAACAACCGATGACTGCCAAGGGCACCGTCTTCGTGACGCTCGAAGACGAAAGCGGCTTCGTCAATGTGGTCTTGTGGAAGGACGTGTATGCGCGCAACTCATTGACCATCAAGACCAGTTGGCTGTTGGGCGTGGAAGGCAAGCTCGAAAAACAAGACGGCGTGGTGCACTTGATCGCTGCGCAGATCTTTACGCCCCGCGTGCGATCGCAAGCCACCGCCACGCACAGTCGCGACTTCCGCTAGTGCCATCGCTGCAAACAAAACTCAGCCGATGCGCACGCAGGCATCACCACGCCGCGCGATCGGCTCGTGGCTAGGTCAGCCGCGCCACGAATCGCCGCCCGATCAGCGGCAACTGCCCCGCCGAGCCCAAGCGCGCTTCGGCCTCCATGGTGCGCTGCACGATCTTCAAACCGGCCACGTTGTCGCTGACCGCGCGCGCCAACAGCCGATACAAGTACGGCGTGCGCTCCTCGCTGGCCTTCGGGAAGACGCGCTTCAACTCGCTCTGCACCGCGCGCCACTCGTGCAGACGCCGGTCGCGGTACTCGCGCTGCCAGGCGTACAGGTCACCGCCGCCGCGCAGAAACTCGTCGACGAAGTGATCGGCATCGGCCGCCAGCTCATGCTTGGATTGCAAGGCACGCAACAGTTGCCAGAACCACTCGCACCCTTGGGCA
>CAZAHQ010000534.1:0-3282 GCA_964484415.1 uncultured Acidobacteriota bacterium
CGGCGGGCTTTGTGCCGGCGCGCTCACGCTGGACGCGTTGATGCGTGGCGCGCGGGAGCATGCCGTACTCGGCGGTGACCCAACCTTCGCCGCGACCAATCATGAATGGCGGCACGCGGTCTTCGATGCTGGCGGTACAGATAACCTGAGTGTCACCAACCTTGATTAGGCATGATCCTTCGGCATGACGATTGACGCCTATTTCAATGGCGACGGGCCGCAAATCGCGAGAGGTACGGCCGGAAGCGCGGATGCTCACGTGGGGTTCCTTTTGATGCGAGGGGCGGGAGTCTGCCCGAAACACCGGTTTGGCGCGAGTGGCGTTGGTTTAATGCCCCAACGTGACGGTTTCTAGGCGTGGGAGTTCGCGCCCCAAGAAACGCGCCGCCACCTGGTGGAAGCTGCCGCCGGCGTCGGTAACAAACAGATGATCGGCCAGTTGTTCGGCCGGCTCTTGCAGCCAGTCGTGGCGGCCGGTTTCTTGGGCGTGCAGCAGCGTCGTGTTGGCAATCGCTTCGGCGGAGTCGACCAAGGTGACGTTCTCACCCATGACTTCGCGAATCACCGGCTTGAGCAACGGATAGTGCGTGCAGCCAAGCACCAACGTGTCGACACCGTCTTGAATCAGGGGTGCCAGATAGCGCTCAGCGATCAGGCGCGGCACGTCGCCATCGGTCCAACCCTCTTCGGCCAACGGTACGAACAAAGGACATGCAATGCTCAACACTTCGGCAGCAGGCTGCAGCGACCGAATCCGCTCAGCGTAGGCCTGGCTGCGAATCGTGGCTGGTGTGCCGATGACGCCGATCCGTCCATTGCGTGTCGCCTCGACCGCGGCGAGCGACCCGGGGCCGACCACACCTTGCACCGGGCCGGGAAACAGATCGCGAAACACATCCAGTGCCAGTGCTGAGGCGGTGTTGCACGCCACGATGATTCCTTCCACACCGGAACCGTGCAGAAACTCGGCGGCCTCGTGTGCGTAGCGTCGGATCGTATCGGCGGAACGTATTCCGTACGGAACACGTGCGGTGTCACCCAGGTATGTCAGCGGCAAGCCCGGCAGCTTGTCGCGCACGGCTCGCGCTACGGTAAGGCCACCGACGCCCGAATCGAACACGCCCCAACTCATCGCGTGCCCCCGGTGCCCCCCTGCCCTGCCACTTCCCACTCGCGGCCGCTGAATTGCCGCGAGAGGTCGACGTGACCGGCCAGCGTGTCGCGTGGTTCGCCATCGATCAAGAACGAGACGCGTTTGACCTCTTGCAGGCCATCGACCAACGAGCGCGACACGGCGGCGACCAGTGACTCTTCCTCGTCGGCTCCGTGGATCATTCCGATCGTGGCGCCATCCAAATCGACATAGGCAGTACCGCGGTCATCGATGAAGACGCCGCGGCACTTCACGCCGGCCGGTGCGGGAGACACGGTGTTGCTGTTCTCGGGAAAGCCTTCCAACACCAGGCGCACGATTTGAGCCGCGCGATCGGTGACGTTGGGCATCCACACAATTTGCGATTCAACCGGCGCGAGCTGTAGTTGATCGGTGCGAGCCCGCTGGTACACGGCGATTAGTCGGGGAAGCGGGCCGGCGACCAGGCCATCGGGCGTGGTTTGTTGCGCGCCGAGTGCGGTTGGGATGTTGACCTCGCTGTTGCCCGAAGATTGAGTGTCGGTGGGTGAATCCCATGTCGACGATCGCCACACGATGGCCAGCATGAACCCGATCAGCACCGCCAAACTGCCCGCCAAGGCTCCCAACAACGCCACGTGGCGACGCGTCACGGCGTGCTCGAATCGCGATAGCGCCGCAACGCTGCTTGCAGCGCGGCGGCGAGTTTGTCGCGGTAGTCGGGCTTGCTGAGCAGTGCTTCGTCTTCGGGATTGGTGATGAATCCCAACTCGACCAGCACCGACGGGCAGGTCGATCCGACCAACACGCGAAACGGAGCCTGACGTACACCGCGATCGGTAATCCCCAGCGCTTTGTTGAGGCTTTCTTGCACGATCGCTGCAAGTTTCTGGCTGTCGGCCAAGTGCTCGACTTGCGCCATGTCCCACAGAATCAACGAGAGATCGCTGTCACCGCTGGCCGCGGCCTGCGCTGCGGTGCCGGCCGCGTCGTTTTCCAGTGCGGCGATGGTGCGGGCCGAGTCGTCGGTGGCTTCGCGCGCCAAGAAGAATGTCTCGGCGCCGCGCGCTTTGGAGAAGCGACTGGCGTTGGCGTGCAGCGAAATGAACAGATCGGCCTTCTTGTTGTTGGCGACGCCGGCGCGCGCATCGAGCGGGAGGGTGACATCGCTGTCTCGCGTCAGGCTTACATCGAAGCCATCGGCTTGCAGCAGCGCCGCGAGGCGCTTGGCGACATCGAGCGTGAGCTCTTTTTCCTTCAGGCCGGACGGCCCGATCGCACCGTCTTCGGTACCGCCGTGGCCGGCGTCGACAACGATGCGATGTACACGTGCGGATGGTGGCGAAGCAGACGGCGCCGCAGAGGTTTGGGCCGCGGCGCTGAACGCGGCAGCGAAAGAAAGTGCCGCGACGATCAACGCCGCGGCACGGAACTGCCTTTGATGCATCACGCTCAGTCGGCCTTCGGTCCCGCCGCAATGACATCCGGAGTCACCAATTCGGCGAACTGCCGGAAGTTGTCGCGGAACATGGTGGCCAGCTTTTTGGCCTGAGCATCGTACGCTGCCTTATCCGACCAGGTGTTGCGCGGCTGCAAGACCTCGGGCGGCACATCGGGACAACTGTTGGGAACGTGGACGCCGAAGATCGGATCGGGTGTGGTGGCCACGGCTGACAGCGCGCCGCTGAGTGCGGCACGCACCATCGCGCGTGTGTGCTTGATCGACATGCGCTTGCCGACGCCAAAAGCGCCGCCGGTCCAACCGGTATTGACCAGCCACACATCGGCTTTGTGCTGTTGCATCTTGGTGGCCAAGAGGTTGGCGTAGACCGAGGGGCGCAACGTCATGAATGGGGCGCCGAAGCAGGTGCTGAACGTGGCTTGCGGTTCTTTCACGCCGCGCTCGGTGCCGGCCAACTTTGCGGTGTAGCCCGACAGGAAGTGATACATCGCCTGCTGCGTCGTGAGCTTGGCGATCGGCGGCAAGACACCGAAGGCGTCGGCCGTGAGGAAGATGATCGTCTTGGGATGACCGCCTCGTCCGTCGGGAACGATGTTCTCCAGATGTGTAATCGGATAGCAGGCACGCGTGTTCTCGGTGAGCGCGTCGCTGTCCAGATCCAGAGCGCGGGTGTTGGGGTCGTACACCA
>CAZAHQ010000535.1:0-3279 GCA_964484415.1 uncultured Acidobacteriota bacterium
CGGGCACTTGGTGTTTACCACGGTGCACGCCAACAACGTCGTCGATGTCTTAGGACGTTTTCTCAACATGAAGGTCGAGGCCTACAACTTCGTGTCGGCCCTCAATTGCATCCTCGCGCAACGCCTGGTGCGCGTGATCTGCCCGGCGTGCAAGGTGCGAGTCCAGCCTCCCGATCAACTGCTGATCGACTCGGGCCTCGATCCGGCCGCATTCCGCGATCGGGTCTACTTCGAAGGGCGGGGTTGCATCGAATGTCACGGCACAGGTTACCGAGGCCGCGAAGCGATCTCGGAACTGCTCGATCTGTCCGACACGGTGCGCGAGATGATTCTCGGGCGCCGATCTGCTGCTGAAGTGCGGAAGCAAGCGATCGCCGAGGGCATGGTGCCGTTGCGCCAGTCCGGACTCAACAAGGTACTCGCCGGCGACACGACGCTGCGCGAGATCAACAAGACCACCTTCGTAGACTGAGCAAGGAACGGATGCTAACCAACGAAGCCATCGTCAACTCGCTTTCTCGACTCGTACCCGAAAGCGTCCGCAATGCGGGCTGGATGCAGCCGCGCTACCCGCTCGTCGGTGTCGAACTTCGCGACGATGCCGTCATCGCAATCTCGATGCAACGCAAGGGCGGCAAACTGCAGTTGGCCGGTCACGCGCGTCGCGCCTTGACTCCCGGAGTGCTGCAAAGCGGCCTCATGAAGCTTGCCGTCCCTGATCCACGCGGTTTGATGCGCGCAGTGCAGGACGCGCTACGGATGGCTGGTGCAGACAGCACACACAAGCTTTCGGTGGCGATCCCGGACACCGTGGCGCGAGTCTTCTTGGTCGACCTGCAGGAGTTGCCTCCCTCGCATCAGCAGGCGGCGGAGCTGATCCGGCTACGATTGAAGAAGTCGGTGCCGTTCCGCTTGGAAGACACCCGGATGTCTTGGCAGATCTTGGGGCGAATGGAAGATGGGCGGCTGCAGATTCTTGTTTGCCTCGCGCCCGAGTCTGCGCTCCGTCCGGTAGAAACCGTTTTCGCTGCAGCAGGCCTTCGCGCGGGCTTGCTCGATATCGCCAGTTTCGACCTGTTCAACGCGCTCCGTGCCGCCAAGCAGCTCCTGCCAGGAGAGCGCGGAGACGCTGCGATCATCAATGCCACCCCGAGCTATTTCTCGTTCATGATTTTGCGCAACGAGCGGCTCGTGTTTTATCGATCGAAGAACTACCACGTGCAAGGCGGCTTTCAAGGAGAAGAGAGCCTACGTGTGGTGGGCCGAGAGTTGAGGACCAGCCTCAGCTACTACAACGAACATTTGCTCGGCGAAGGGATCAGCCTCACTGTACTGCGCGTTTCAGGTTTGGATACGGCTGCAGTGGCTGCCGTTGCACATCAAGCCGGCTGCGGGACAACGGTCGCCGCTACCCTGGGTGACACCGTCCCGGGATTTTCTGCGGTCGACAGTGAGCTAGCGCCCGACTTGCTGCCGGCGATGGGATTGGTCCTTCGGAGGGACGCGTGAAGCCGATCGACATCAATCTATCCGCCCAACCCTATCGCAACGACACACCGTTGTGGATCGGCTTGGCGTTGGTGGTCGCCGCTGCGCTGGGCTCTGCGGTCTACAACGGTTGGTACTACACCACGTCGAACCAGCGCATCGAGGCACTTACGGCCGAGCTTGCCGGCCATCGTCAGAAAATGGAGACGATGAGCAAGGAGAACGAGAAGCTCACCAACGATCTGAAAGCAGTCGATGCCGATCTTTACGCAACGCAAGTCGAGTTCGTCAACGAGATCCTGACGCAGCGCAACTTCTCCTGGACCCGCTTGTTCAATGCGCTCGAGGACGTGGTGCCTTGGGATGTTCGCCTCACGGCGATCCGCCCGGTATTCGAACAGGCACGCGTCGCAATCCAGGTCAGCGGAGTTTCGCGCAACTACGATGCCTTGCTCAAATTCGAGGAGGAGGTCGAGCGCTATCCGCAGTTCGACGGCCTCACGCCGGGCGACTTCAATCGTGGTGATGCAGGCGATCAGATCTACTTCAACCTGTCTTTCAACTATCGCCCGGACGCGGTCGAAGAGCTTCCGGCCGAAGGGGAAATCTCGACCGCCAATCAGTCGCCGGAGAGTTCGTCCGACATTCCGGCGCGCAACGAGACCACGCTCGCCTCTCGCGGCGAACCATCCGACGCGGCCAACGACACGCGAGCGCACGCCACCGATCCAGCGGGAATGCGCGATGCGCGCTACCAATCCGGTGAGCCGTCAGCGATGAACTCCGCCGCGGAGGCGGCCGCGAACATTCCGCCCGATCGGGGCATGAACGCAAGACCAGTGCCCGGCGATCCGCGGGCTCAGCGTGGTGGACGAGGACGACCTGACGGCGGTGGTCCCAGCCCACTCGAGGATGAGTCGACATTCGGTGGGGAGTTCATTCCAGGTCAAGGCAGCCCAGCGCGTGGAAATGGCAACGCCCCCGCGGCCACCTCTCCCGGTGGTCGAACACCGCGCATGACCGATCCAAACGGCAACGACCCACGAGGCAACGCCGGCGATCCAGCTGACCCCAACCGTCCGCGCCGGCCGTCGATCGATCCAAGTCAGTACGTGACCTACGACCAGGACGGCAAGCCGGTACTTCATCCGTTCACGCGCGACAGTCCGCCTCCCAAGAAGGATGGCGGTGGAGGCCAGCCATGAGCAGCCTCGATACGTCGCCAACGCTCGCGCCCGAAATCGATCCGATCACAACCGCACCTGGTAACAAGCAGCCCCAGCCGAGGCGCTTTCGTCGATTCGACTTGCGGCGCGACGCCAAGCTCCTGTTCCTGATCTTCGGAGGAGTGTTGGCCGTCAACCTGATCTTCTGGCTTCTTCTGGTGCGCCCCAAACAGAGCGAAATCCGGGAGCTTTCGCTTCGCAAGCAAAGTGCCGATCTCACCGAGATGGAAACCGGCAAGCGACTCGATTCGCTGCGCAAACTGCACGACAAGGTCGCGAGCAATCAAGCGGCGATTCGCACCTTCTATGGCGAGATGCTGTCGACCAAGAGAGCTCGATTGGTGCCGTTTCAGCGAGCCGTTGCAGCGGTTGGCCGCGAATTCGACTGTGAGCCGGATCGCGTGGCGATGAGTGTCTCCGAAATGGAAAACGAGGGGATCGAGGCGCTCGGTCAGACCTTCCCAATTACCGGTGGCTACGAGAATCTCCGCGGCTTCCTCGCGCGCCTGGAGTCGATCAGCCAGTTCCTGATCGTGCGTGAAGTCACCTTGGCAGGGTCGAAGGA
>CAZAHQ010000536.1:0-3268 GCA_964484415.1 uncultured Acidobacteriota bacterium
AGCGCACCCTTCGCCCAGGTTGCCGAACACCATCGCCTGCACGTTGACGGCCGTGCCCCATTCGCGCGGGATGTGGTACATGCGGCGATACTCGATGGCTCGCGGATTTTCCCAAGAGCGGAAGACCGCAGCGACGGCCCCCTGCAACTGGACCTCGGGGCTGGTTGGGAATTCCTGGCCGGTGCGCTGTTTCACCAGCGCTTTGAACTGAGCCACGAGCTGTGCCAGATCATCGGCCGACAACTCGGTATCGAGTTGAACCCCGCGTTTGTGCTTCATCTCTTCCAGCAGCAGCTCGAACGGATCGCGCTCGGTCTTCTTGGTCGGCTTGAGATCCATCACCACATCGCCGTACATCGCCACGAAGCGACGGTAGGCATCGAAGGCGAACCGGCGATCGCCGGAGGCTCTGGCCAGTCCCTCCACGGTCTGATCGTTGAGACCAAGGTTGAGAATCGTGTCCATCATGCCGGGCATCGAGACGCGCGCGCCGGAGCGGACAGAAACCAAGAGCGGCGTGTTGGCGTCGCCGAATTTGCGGCCGACGATCGTCTCGATGTGCGCCATCCCAGCTTTGATCTGCGCCGCGAGCTCAGCCGGATAGTTGCCGCCATGAGCGTAGTAGTGTGTGCAGACCTCTGTGGTGATCGTGAATCCGGGAGGCACCGGCAGACCCAAACGCGCCATCTCGGCTAATCCGGCACCCTTGCCGCCCAACAGCGCCTTGTCGTTGGCGCCGCCATCCGCTTTGCCCCCACCAAAATGCGAAACCCAACTGTTGCTCATCGCAGTCCTTTCGTCATCCAACGCTCGGTGCCGTTTCACTGCGGCAGCGATGCGTTACACCGTTAATTGCCTTCCACCACGATCTGGGAGATGTCGACGACCGACCTCGCCTGAGTATCCAAGGCCGAAAGCATGGCGAGTCGTGCGCGCCGTTTCTCTTGATCTGGGTCCATCACTAAAATCTTGTCGAAGAACCGATCGACCGCGGGGCGCAGTGCCGCGATTGCCGAAAGGGCCTCTTCATACTGCCCGGCTTGCCGTGCCGTTGCGGTCTGTCGCTGACAAACGGCAATCGCGGCTTGAAGGTCGCGTTCTTCCGCCGCCCGCAGCGCTGCCGGATTCAACCCGGAACTGTCGACCAGCTCACCTCTTTCACGCGCCTGTTCCAAGATGTTTCGCACCCGTTTCGCGGCCGCCGCCAGAGCCAGAAAGTCGGCACTGACACGAAAACGGGACATCGCCACCAACCGTGCCGCCAAATCGGAGGCGTTGAACTGTTGCTGCGCAAACGGCTTGACCGCCGACAGTTCGTCGTAACGCACCCCGTCGACCACGCGGCCGGCAACGTTCTCGAAGCGCTCGAAGAGAAAGGCAGTCAGAGCGGGAAGAAGCTCGTCCGCTTTGCGAGTCAGATCGGGTCCATCACTGCCGTCGTAGCCTTGCAGTGCCGCTGCGGCCCACGGCATCAGATCCAGTTGACGCTCTTCGAGTGCCAATCGAATCAATCCGGTGCCGGCGCGGCGAAGCCCAAACGGATCCTTGCTGCCGGTCGGTTGGAGTCCGACACCGAATCCTCCCACCAGCGTGTCGAGGCGGTCGGCAATTCCCAACACGCGCCCAGCGGCCGAAGGAGGCAGAGCGTCCTCCGGCCCGGAGGGCAAGTAAAGCGCGGCGATTGCCTCCGAGACCTCTTTTGGTTCGCCGTCGGCACGCGCAAGCAGGCCACCCACGACGCCCTGAATCTCGGGGAACTCACCGACCAAGCCGGTGACCAGATCGCACCGTGAGAGCTGCGCGCTGCGTTCGATGAACGCAACATCGCGGCGCTCGGCCACGAGCTGTCTGGCCAAGCGCTGAACGCGGCGCGACTTCTGCGCGAAGGTGCCGAGGTCGCGATGAAACACGATTCCTTCCAGGCGCGGCTCTCGGGTCGCCAAAGGCTGCTTGCGATCCTCGCCCCAGAAGAAGAGCGCATCGGCGAGGCGGCCCGACACGACCCACTCGTGTCCGCGGCGAACGTGACCTTCGGGATCGCCGAGTTGATTGATCGCAACCGCGAATCGCGGCAGCAGCCGGCCCGCGGGGTCGGCCAGACTGAACGCCTTCTGGTGATGACGCAGGCAGGTGGAGAGCACTTCGGACGGAACCTCGCTTACATAGCGCGCAGCGAATGCGCCACACAAGGCACCCGGCCACTCCACGATGTCGCACGACTCGTCGAGCAGTTCGTGATCCTCGACCAGCGTTCCGGACTCGCGACGAGCCGCACTCCCGAGTGCCTCGCGCAGCGATTGCTTGCGACGCTGAGGGTCGGCAATCACGCGGGCCGCTTCGAGCGTCGCGAGATACGCGTCGGCGTTCGCAAGTTCGTGGGGCCCAGGATCGAGGCCGCGATGCCCGCGCGTCTGTCGCCCGGCTTGCACGCCGAACAACGAGAGCGGCAGGAGTTGGCTACCCCACAGCGCGACCAGCCAATGCACCGGCCGCACGAAGAGGTACTCACCGCGCGTCCAACGCATCGTCTTGGGAAAACTGATCGAGGCCACACCCCGCTCGAAACCAGAAGCGAGTACATCGCCGACCGTGCGACTCTCGCGAGTGATCTGCGCGCCAGCGTAGTCCCCTTTCTCGGTCGCAACGCGCACCACCTGCGACAACTCGATACCTTGCTTCTTGGCCCACCCTTCGACCGCTTTGGTCGGCCGACCGTCGGCGCCGAACGCCGCCGATGCAGGAGGTCCCAGCACCTGCTCGGCACGCGCAGCCGTGGCGCGCTCGACCGCGGGGATCAGCATCGAAAGCCGTCGTGGCGTCCAGAGCGGCTGCGCCTCGCCGTGTGCCAACCCGGCGCGATCGAGCAGCTCGATCACCACCGCGACGACATCGCGCGCTGCTTGAGGCAACATTCGCGCGGGAATTTCCTCGCAACCGATTTCGATCAGGAGAGTGTCGCGGATCACGTCGCCACCTCGCCCGCAGGCTCTGCATCCGAGGTGCTCCAGGCCTTGGCGCACGCCACCGACAATCGGCGCACGCGCTGGATCATTCCCTGACGTTCCGTAACCGAGAGCGCACCGCGGGCCTGCAAGACGTTGAAACTGTTGGACGCCTCCAACGTGCGCTCGTATGCCGGGAGCAGGAGCGGCGGCGTCAACCCCAACAGCCGGGTCGCTTCGCGCTCCGAGACATCGAAGCCACGTCGCAGTTCCTCGACCGAGGCCTGCTCGAAACAGTAGACGCTTTGTTCTCGTTCGTCGCGACG
>CAZAHQ010000537.1:0-3266 GCA_964484415.1 uncultured Acidobacteriota bacterium
CGAACCGATGACGGAGTAACGTCATCGATGCACTTCGAAGGTCGCACCAGCGCAACGGCCGTGACGAACCCGCTCATTTCATCGACAGCAGCCAGCGTCAGTTCCAGCCGGGTCGAGCGCGGAACATCCAGGTGATCGGCGTGACTCAGGATCGATTGAATGATCGGCTCTGGGACTCCACGTTCCCGCAGGATCGGCACGCCATCCTGAGGGTGCTGATCGAGCGTCGGATGAATCTCAAAGTCGAAGTCGTGGATGAGGCCAATCAGCCCCCAAAGCTCCACGTCTTCGTCCCAGAGACGAGCATATTCACGCATGCAAGCTTCGACGCCGAGGCAGTGTTTCAACAGTGGTTCGCCCTTGACGTACTCGGTCAAGAGGCTCCAACCGTCTTCGCGGGTCATCTCTGCCACTTCGGAAAACTCATCCTCGCTAGTCGGCAACTCGGAGGCACCCTCAGAGCAGCGACCATCCTACACGATCAGCATCGCATCACCGAACGAGTAAAAGCGGTAGTCGTTATTGATCGCGTGCTGGTAGGCGGCACGGATCAACTCCTCGCCGGCTAGTGCGCTCACCAGCAGGAGCAGTGTCGTTCTCGGAAGATGGAAGTTGGTGATCATTGCATCGACGACCCCAAATTGGTAACCCGGCATGATGTAGAGACTCGTCGCTCCTGAGAGCTCTGGGACATCAGCGCTCGATACGATTGCATCTGCGACAGACTCCAGCGTACGCACGCTGGTGGTTCCAACTGCCACGACTCGACCTCCACGTGCGCGCGTGGAACGAATCTGCTGCATCGTCCGGCCATTTACGCTATACGATTCGGCATGAATCTGGTGTTTGCGAGCATCCTCGTGTTTGACTGGCTGAAAGGTGTCCAGTCCGACGTGCAACGTCGCCGTCGCGATCTCGATCCCCTGTGATCGGCACGCATCCAAGAGTTCCGGCGTAAAGTGCAGGCCGGCCGTTGGCGCTGCAGCTGACCCAATCGATCGGCTGTAGACCGTTTGATACCGCTCGGCGTCATCGAGCGCCTCGTGGATGTATGGCGGCAGCGGCATTTCTCCAAGCGCAAGTACCTCATCGAGATCAGGCACGGCGATGATTACCACCGCATTGTCTCGCCCTACGACTTCGATCGACGTTGACGTTGGTTGGAGGTTCGTATCGAGCACTGCGAGAAGCTCGCCCGGACGAACGCGTCTGGCGGGCCGTGCGAGCGCCTTCCAGCGCCCACCACCGATCGGCTCCAGCAGGAGAAACTCAACCATCGCGCCGGTTTGGCGCACAGTATGGATCCGAGCCGGCAAGACGCGTGTGTCGTTCACGACAAGCAGGTCACCCGGACGAAGCAATGCCGGCAGATCTCGAAACACATGGTCGGAGAGTGTTCCAGTGCGTCGATTGACCAACAGCAGCTTCGAACTGTCGCGCGGTTCAAGTGGATGCTGCGCGATTCGATCGGGAGGGAGATCGTAGTCGAATCGCGAGATGGGCATCGGATCGGCGGCGGGGTCAACCAAGGTTAGGAACCTTCGAACAACAGCTGCTGACGCACATCGTCAGAACGCGCCGGTGGCTCCAGACCCAGGTGCGCGTAGGCGTGTCGCGTGGCGATACGCCCACGGGGCGTGCGCTGAAGGAACCCTAACTGGATCAAATATGGCTCGTACACGTCGATGATGGTGTCTGATTCTTCACTCGTTGCCGCGGCAAGGGTATCCACGCCGACTGGGCCGCCATCGAACTTGTCAACGATGGTCAACAGGATACGCCGATCGATGTCGTCCAACCCAAGCGCATCGACATCCAGGAGTTCCATCGCAGCGATGGCAACGTCTTCAACGATTGAGCCGCCGGCTCGCACCTGGGCAAAGTCACGCACGCGCTTCAACAGACGGTTGGCGACGCGCGGCGTTCCCCGCGAACGTAGTGCTATCTCCCTGGCTCCTACGTCATCGATCGGAACGTCCAGAATGCGGGCAGAACGGAGTACGATTTGGTGCATCGCCGGCAGATCGTAGAACTCAAGACGCATCACCGCCCCGAACCGATCGCGCAGCGGCGATGTGAGTAACGCTAAGCGCGTGGTCGCACCCACAAGCGTGAATCTCGGCAGGTTCAGGCGCATCGATCGCGCCGCAGGGCCCTTCCCGATGACAATGTCGACCGCGAAATCCTCCATCGCGGGATAGAGAACCTCTTCAACTGCTCGATTCAAACGGTGAATCTCGTCGATGAACAGGACATCGCCGGCCCGGACATTGGTCAAGATGGAGACAAGATCCCCCGCACGTTCAATCGCGGGACCGGACGTGATGCGTATGCCGACGCCCATCTCTGCAGCAATGATGTTGGACAAGGTGGTCTTGCCCAGACCGGGTGGACCGTAGAGCAGCATGTGGTCAAGCGCTTCTCCCCGCGCGAGAGCAGCCTCAATGAATATGCGTAGTGTCTCTTTGGCCTTATCCTGCCCGATGTACTCAGCCAGTCGTCGCGGACGCAGCGTTGTTTCGATCGCTGAATCTTCGTCGCGCTTGCTTCCACTCATCACTCGGCTGCCGGTCATGTCATCATCCACAACGCGTACCGCGCAAGGTCGAACCCAACGATATCACAAAGCCGAACGCATGTTCTACTGATCGTCTTCCACAATGAGAATTGGAATGCCATTGTCGATGCGATATTCGCGCTGGCATGCCACGCACTTGAGACCCCGACCGACGATGCGCAGCTCACCGTGACATGCTGGGCACGCGAGAATCTCCAATAGCTCACTCCGAATGAGTTGGTGCTCGTCCACACGCCCTCCGTTGGCGAACATTGAGCCACCAGCGCCGTCGAGATGCAGATCAACCATAGCCCGTGCAATCGTGTGGATCGTATCACCCTCGCCGTCTAGCCGGAGCGCGATCAACGCATCCACAACTGCCGCGTCCCAGCTCGTTGTCGTACCGAGGTCGCTCGCTTCTCCGAGGGTGTTGGCGACTGCCGGCGGTTGTTCATCCAGCACAATGTCTGTAACCTGAGGTAATACTCGCCCACTAACTTCAGCAATCACGGCGCGGTAGCCTTCGACAGCCACAGCCATCGAGTGCTCGCGTTCAATGAACTCGCGTGCTTCAGCGCCGAGGAGATCGCAGAGTTTAGAATCCTGCGCCAGTTGCACGAGAGAACTCGAGATCGACTCGACCTCGCCAACATCAACAGGAATACGGATAACGCCGGATGTCGGGTAGTCGTCCGCGGCGACATCGTCG
>CAZAHQ010000538.1:0-3248 GCA_964484415.1 uncultured Acidobacteriota bacterium
CACCGACGACGGCGAGTTCGGGTGCGCTGGTTCCGAATGCCACGACCGTCAGTCCAACCACGAGCGGCGAAATGCCCAGCGAGAGGGCGAGCTTGGAGGCGCCACGGACCAGAAATTCGGCGCCGATCACCAGCAACACAAGTCCGCCTAGAAACATCAGAACTGTCATGCAGCCTGGCCTTCATTCGCAACACGGGTTCGCTGCCGACGTTACGGTGTTCGACGGCGCCGATCGCCATCAACGACCTTCTGTATCGCCGCAGGCGGGCCAGAATAGCCGAAGCCTGACCTACTGCACCCGCCCCCGTGGTCAGGAACCCTTAAGAAAAACACCGGCTGATCGGGCTGCTCGCGCAACTCGACCAGCCGGTGCCGTGATCGCCCGTGGTGGTGTCTGTCAGACCGTCGCGACTAGGGGCAGCTCGCTATCGAGGCGGCAACGCCTGCGTCGCGCGATCCCTCCTGCCCGACCGAGCCGGAATCGTAGCTGCCGTTGTCGCAACCGACGCTTCGCACCAGGTAGAAGAACCCGCCTGCAGGTGTCGGGACGCTTGGATCATCGACTGTGTTCCCGCTCAGATTGTTGGCCAAGCAGTAGTTGACGGCGGTCCCGAAGTTGCCGCGTGTCGAGGCCAGCAGTTCGAGCGAGCCGCGTACGACATCGGAAGTGCTGCCTCGCGCGCCCATTCCCCAGGTGAGCCGTGAAACACCGGCCGGAAGCGAGGTCACCGCGAGCGCACTCGAAAGGCCGGGCCTGCAGCCGATCGCGAAATTGCTGATCTGGTAGTTATCGATTCGAGTGGGCGACATGTCTTGCGGTGCGGGGTTGGAGTAGATCCCAGCCGCGATGATCTTCGAGAGTTCGGTGGAAGACAGTGTACGCGTGCCTGCGGGATTGGGGATCAATCGTGCATCGCCGGCCGCCGCCGTGGGGTCGACGATCAACGGCACGAAGCTGAAGCTGCTGTTGATCGGTACCGGTGACATGACGGCGTGAGTCACCGCTTGCGTGGTGTTGCCGGGGACCGGGGTTGCGTACGCAAACCATGAGCCCGAGCTGAGTTGGAACGCGAACTGGAGCGCTGGGCCGATATTGGTTGCGTCGCCGTTGGAGTAATCGACGGATACCGATGCGCCGTTGAGATCGATGCTCGACGCACTGTTCGCGCTCAGGAACTTGTTGGTGAAAATGAGCGCGTCACCGCGGCCCGACCCTGCCGGCTCGGTTGGAAGAAAGTCGTTCTCGATGAACAGATGGCCTGACGTGAACAGTGTTCCAAGGTCGTTGATCGCACTGAGCTTGGTGACGTTACTCGTGTCGTTGATGCAGAAGTCCGGCGAGACCACCGCGCGGTTGGTCGTTCCGATCTCCGTGTGCCATCCCCCGACAAACGGAGATGAGGACTCGCTTAATCCGTCGAACGATTCAATGAAATTCGAGGGGAACGCCTCCGGTGAATAGACCTCCGCTCTGGCGGTATAAAGGCCTGCCGCACCGTCAACGCCACCGGATACCAACACTTCCCCATTGGTGAGAACAACACCACTGTGACCATCGCGCGCTACCGCCATGCTTCCGGTGTGCGACCACGTGCCGGACACAGGGTCGAACAGCTCGCAACGCGGGATATCGACGTACAGATGCCCCTGAACGCGTTGACCGCCGATCACGAGTGCGCGCCCATTGTTCAGTGCCAACAGCACGTGGTACTCGCGTGGATCGAACATGTCGGGGACAGGCGTCCATGTCGCGGTCGAGGCATCGCCGGTCTCCGATGCGCCGATGATCGCGCCGTTGGGATCGAGTCCGCCGGCGATCAGCACTTGCCCCGTGGTAAGGAGCGCCGCTGCTTGCGCCGATCGACCGACATTGAGCCAGCCGCCGTCGGACCACGTGCCTGTCGCAGGATCGTAGATCTCGGTTGAATCCCAGGTGAAGCTGTCGCCGCTGACCAGCAGCACACGACCGTCCTGCAATAACGTGGCGGTCTGTCCGGCGCGTGTCATCGCCATGCTGCCGGTTGCCGACCAACTGTTCGTGATTGGGTCGTACAGCTCGGCCGATGTCGTGCCTAATCCGCAGCCATAGGAGATGCAGCCGCCCGCCACGAGTACCTTGCCACTGTTGAGGCGCGTTGCCGTGAAGAAGTAGCGCCCGGTGGTCATCGGTGGGGCCGGCGAGAACGTACGCGTGGCTGGGTTGAACAGTTCGGCAGAGGACAACAGCGCGCCGGCTGTGCCATCGACTCCACCAAGCACCAGCACGCGGCCATCCAAGAGCGCGACAGCCACATGATCTTGTCGCGGACGACTCATCGAACCGGCAGCGGTCCAAACGCCTGTCGCCTTGTCGTAGATCTCGGCTGTGGCCAGGTAGGTGGTTCTGTATCCGTGCGGCACCGGCTCTTGGCTTTGGCCACCGATCGCCACCGCCTTGTTGCCAGCGAGTGCGGTGAGCGTGAAGGCGTACCGGACCTTGCTCATCGGTCCCGTCTCGGTCCACGTGCCGGGGCCTACTGCCAAACTCGCCCCCGTGGTCAGAACGATGGCAAGCACGACGCTGACGATCGACTGCGAGAACAACCGGCGCTGACGCTTGATGACTCTCATGACCTAGGCTCCTCGACCTTCGCGCATCCAGCCAATGCGTCGCCGATTTCACCAGATCGAGATGAAAGGCAGTTGTTGTCGAGATTACGTTCTCGACAATCAACGAGTCGTATTGCGCACGATTTGCATGACAAACAGAGGACCGACCGTCAGCCGGCGTTTGCACTCTTTGCCAATCGCTCGGGAACGCCCCCGCGTGAAGAGAACATGAAGAGGCAACTACTGGTTCTCGCCGCGATCCACGATCGATTCGCGCGCGGCGCGCAGCAGATCCCGCTGTTCTGTAACCGACGCGTAGGGCGCAATCGCGACGCGTGTTCGACTCGGTCAGTCGTGGGCAGCGAGCCCTTTCGGGACTGTCGCCGATGGACGCTTGAGCAAGGACGCCACCACCGATCCGGCCAGAAGCAGCGCGATCACGGTCAGCGAGATCGCCGTAGGTACTTTGACGATCCCTGCCAAGGTCATCTTGGCACCGACGAACATCAACACCGACGCCAACCCGAGCCGCAGATAGACGAACCGATCGATTACACCGGCCAGCATGAAGTACATCGCGCGCAAGCCGAGAATCGCGAAGATATTGGAGGTGAACACGATGAATGGGTCACGCGTCACCGCGAAGATCGCCGGAATCG
>CAZAHQ010000539.1:0-3248 GCA_964484415.1 uncultured Acidobacteriota bacterium
GGCCTTCAACCAATGTGATTCGCAGCCGCGTGCCGATTTCTTCTTCAGCTTCGATCGCGACCTCGGCTGGCAGGGTGCGAATACCCGGCTCCAAGACGATCCCCCGGCGGATCCGCTCAAGATCTCGTTCGGTTGGGTTTCCCTTGAGTCGTACCTGGTAGACCTTGGGCAGATGCGAACGTGGGTGCATCACCTGGTTGGCAAGATCACCGTCGTCGGTCAGCAGCAACAAACCGTCGGCGTCCCAGTCGAGCCTTCCAACTGGATAGACCCTTCGCCGAACACCATTCTCGCGCAGGAGGTCGGCGACGGTTGCGCGCCCCTCGGGGTCGCTCATCGTGGTGATCATTTCGCGAGGCTTGAACGCAAGAAAATAGCTCCGCGGTCCCTCATGGAGCTTTAGTCGCCGACCATCGATCTTGATGTGGTCGCGTTCAGGATCGGCTTGGGCCCCCAGTCGATCGATCACCTCGCCGTTCACAGTGACACGTCCCTGGAGCATCATCTGTTCGGCCGCGCGCCGTGACGCGATGCCTGAATGGGCAAGGATTTTCTGGATACGTTCCATGGCCACTGTCAGATCTCGACTGGCGGTGTCTTGCCAGGCAAATCCGCCCACAGCGAGGGTGCTCCGGTCGCCTCTTCGGGGATGATCTGATCGACAGTAGTGGAAGCCACGGCCGCGTCAGCATCAGGCGTACTCACGACGGACGGCTCGACCTCTTCGGTCCCATCCAGCGGGTCCATCTCGAGTTCCGTCACGGGGAACAGCCTACCCTGGCTCGGCATGACACGAGTTCCATAACCTTCAACCGGGGGAAGATCTTCGAGACTATCCAAGCCGAAGTGCAGCAAGAAATCGCGTGTCGTTCCATACAGTATCGGACGTCCAACCACTCGCTTGCGTCCCATCATTCGAATCAGCTTCCGATCGAGCAGAACTCTCAAGCCATAGCTCGGGTCTGAGCCGCGAATCTCTTCGATCTCGGGAGCGGTGATCGGCTGGGAGTAGGCGATGATGGCGAGCACGTCGAGTGTCGCGGGCGTCAGTCGTTTCTGGTTGCGGAATCGGAAGAGTGCTCGCAGTGACGCTGCCAAGTCCGGCTTGGTGACGAGGCGGAACCCGCCAGCGATCCGCTCGAGCTTGAGGCCCCGTTCTGTGTCGCGGAGCGCTTTTTCTAGTCCGAGAAAACCGCTCTCGATCTCCTCCGAGGGAACTTCCGGCAGCGCAGCCTCGATTTCATCGAGCGTAAGTGGTTCCGATGATGCGAACAACATCGCCTCGAGAACCGCCAACAATTCCGCGGGGACCGCAGAGACAGAAGAGCCGATCGCCTGCTGTTCCGCTGTTTCCGTCAACTTGTCCGGCTCGGTCATTAGTGTGTTTCCTCTGCCGCCGAGATGATGTCTACGCGGATGTCGTCGCGGGGCGCTTCCTGCCAGACGCTCACAGCCCCCATCTTCACGAGCTCCAACAATGCGAGAAAGATCACCACACGTTCGATTCGGGTGCGGCACATACTGAGTACACTTCGAAACGAGATCGATCCTTCGATGCCAAGCAGACCTAGTACCCGATCCATCATGTCCTGGATCTTGAAATCCTCACGCCGAATGAGCTCGACACCCTCGGACGCTTCCAGGCGCGACAGCACGCGCTCGAACGCCTTGACGAGGTCCTGCAACTCGACCTTGATTGTGAAGGTGCCAGCCAACTCGGAGGGAGGAGCGCCACTTCTTACGAAGACCAGATCACGGCCACTTTCCAAGGCTGCGAGTTCTTCGGCCATCTTCCGATACTTTTCATATTCGAGAAGGGCGCGTGTGAGTTCGGCGCGGGGGTCTTCCATCGGCTGGCCGAGTTCGGACGGTTCCGGCGGCAACATCAAGCGCGACTTGATGTGGGCTAGTGTCGCTGCCATGACGAGATACTCAGAGGCCACCTCGAGATTCATCTTCCGCATTCGGTCGACGAATTCGTTGTACTGCCGTGCAATGACATGCACCTGAATGTCCAACAGATCCATATCAGCCGAGCGAACGAGGTGAAGAAGCAGATCGAGTGGGCCTTCGAACTGCGGGATCGACACCTCCAACGTGCCGGCCCCAGCGAAGTCCTCGCCAAGTCCGGATAGAGCGTCGTCTGGGGAGATTGGTCCGATTTGTGAGTCCACGGGGCGCCGAGGGTATCACTCGGGCTCTCGCAGGGTCAACGCTTGCCCTTGTCGGCTGCGCGCTTCGTCAACTTCGCAGCCTTACATACGCCTCGTTGCAGATCATCGGTGAGTCGCGCGAGGGCTAGCTCGCGTGCCGCCGCCGTTGGATCATAGGCCTGGAGCCGATTTGTGCCGCGCGTCACCAGGAATCGTCGCTGGTGAGACTCCACTGGTTCAGCGATTCCTGAGACGCTCACCTCCAGCGTGTATCTCACCTCGATCTCCCGCTCATGACCGGGTCGGTCTCTTCCGGTCTGAGTGTCGAGGATCGGCTCGCCTCCCGGGATGTCACTCTCGCGCCAGCCGTGCAGCCGAACAGAAGCCACAACACCCGCTGGTTCTTCAGGTGCTGCCGGGCGAACATCGCATCGAGCCTTCGCGAGCCTGATCGCGATCGAGCGATCAACGAGGATGCGCTCTAACTCCGAGACGCCTTGGTCGGCGGTCACGGTAACCTTCACCGTTTGCTGCTTGTCACCGCTTGCAGTTGCGGACCATGAAAGGATCGCCAAGGTCAGAGTGACCGTGGCGGAACGGTTCGCGAGACTCATGCGTCCCGATAGACCAGGCGCACCATCCCGACCGAGACCACATCGTTGTCTGACAACGGTGCTCGACTTCCCGGGCGCAGTTTCACACCGTTGACGAATGTGCCGTTGAGCGCGCCGATCTCCTCGGATACGTACCACGTGTCGCCACGCCACGATAGACGCGCGTGACGCCGCGAAACGGAGCGCTTGGTGTCGGCGGTCGAAAGGTCGATCTCCGGTTGAATCTCGGTGATCGGATCGTAGCGGCCCAGAAGCACTTCGGTACCCTCTAGCGGGAACACTGAACCGCCGCCCTCCACCACCAATCTGCTTCGCTTCTTGACCGGAGACGGCGCGTCGGGTGACAGCTCTTCGACACGCGCCGTGTTCTCCGGGATGTCGTCCTCGACAGGCTCCGGCGCTGGCGCCGGTGCGGCCTCGACCGCCGTTGCGGTTGCTGCCGCGGGCGAGTCGTGTCGCAAGCGAGACTCGAGTGTCGTTA
>CAZAHQ010000540.1:0-3241 GCA_964484415.1 uncultured Acidobacteriota bacterium
CCGGCTGCGGGCGCTCTCTTTCCCCCGTGGCCGAAACCTGAACCGGTCTCGGGCTTGTCGGGTTGTCGCTGGAGGGGGTCCCTGACGCGGCGATCTGTGTCGGCCGTTGGGCTAGAGGCGCGGCGGTCTCGGCCGGGGTCGACGGACTGTCACTGAGCGCTTTCTTGGCGGTGATATCTGGCGTGGGATTGGCCCGCGCGTCTCTGACCGGAGTGCTCGCTGGTTTCGTGCTCTCGGCAGTCTGGACGGCATTGGGTCCCCGTCCCGACGAACGACTTTGAGGAGCGGTTGGGTTGGGGAGTTGACGCCGAGAGTTCGGCGCCACCGCAGGCTCCGTCGATCTTGGTGCCGCCGATCGATTCCGTGCTCCCGGCAGATCGGAGCCCTGTGCGGCAAGCGCCAACTCGTTCGGCGGCTGCGAACTCTCTACGGCAGGGCGTTTGCGAATCGTCTCCGTCTGACCGGAACCGTCGTCGCCGCCAAAGAACGTCGAGACCACATAGAGAGCAACGGCGCCCAGGACGATCCCAATCAGCGCGTACCACAAGACACTCGGGAAACCCGAGACCGATGACTTGTTGCGACCGACACTGGACTCGATCGATCGCTCTGCTCTGCGCGCTGCATCGATGCTCGAGGGCGGCGTCGGGATGAAATCCACCGCCAGTGACTCTGCGGCCGTCGTGATCTGCATCGGAGCCGCGGCACTGACGGGAGTCAACCCCGAGCCAATCGCGGGCGCCGCACGTTCGGTGCGTTTTGGCGGTGCCGGAACCGGATCGAATCCGAAGTCGATATCGAAATCTTCATCCGACGGCACATTCGGCAACGACGCAACGATCGGTGTCGAATGTGGGCTCGCCTCCGCGATCATGGCTGGAGAGTCGATGACACTCGATCGGGCGACGGGTTCATCTCCACTGGTGATTCGCGCCAGCATCTCTTCGAGCGATTGTTCCTCCGCTGAGGCCGGTGGTCGCTCGTGTACGACGCCGCTACCGCTGTTGTCCAAAGGCGTGAATGAGTCGAGCGAGTTCATTGAGTTCAAAGAACTCAATGAGTTCATCGACGCTTCGAACTCTGAACCGTCGTTCCAGCCGGTCGAATGCGTGGTCTCGACCGGAGGCAAGCTGTTTTCCAATTCCTCGAGGCTCGACAACAACTCGGCAGTTCCGCGATCCATCCCGCGCAGGTTCTCGGGAACTTCGATAGCGCCCGAGGCGAATGGTGGTGGCCCGGTATCAGGTGTCGGTTCGGGATCCAGCGCTGGGTCACCGAGGATTTCGCCGCTGAAGCCGCGCGATGACTCCTCGAATCGTGGCGGAATTGCTGCTGAGACGAGTACGTTCTGTCCAGCATCGGCCCGAACTGTTTTCTCGACGCTGAAATTCTGCTCAAAGAAATCGTCGATGCCCTGCAAGTCATCGACCGCAGATGATGTGTCTTGTGTCTGCGGCTCGGGCGCAACGGCGAGCGGCGATTCGAACGACCTTTCGCTCGTCGGTGCTGCAGCGATCGACTCCGCTTCGAGCGACAACATGTCCAATGAAAACTCTGTTTCAGCGGTTGGTGCCGGTGCGCGTTGGGCGGCCGGTGGCCGTTCTCTTTCAGGGAGAAGAGCGAAGCCGGTGTCCTCCTCTCGTGTGTGAGGTGATTTGCTCGCGGCTGGCGTCTCGGTCAACTCGATCTCGTCGAGTGCCAGTCCCAAGGCATCGAGATCGACCGAAGGAGTTTGTTCTGCGACCCAACCGAAATCGAAGTCAAACGGATCCTGTTCCACGACAGCCACGTCGGATTCTGTCGCGAACTGCACCTTGGCGATCGTCGGTCGCGGAGCGGAAGTGACAGGGCCTGTGAGTCCCACACCAAGCGCACGACTCAACGCGTCTTCGATGTCACCGTCAGAGAGATCTTGAAGTTGATTTGATGCAGCAGCCGAGCTCGAAGCGGTCACCGCGCGTGACAGCGCGGAGGCTGACGCGACGCTCGGGCTCTGCGGCCCTGCCGAAAGAGGTGGCGAGGTGGGCTTGCTTGCGGTCGTCGGCGATGGTTGGGCCTGTGGTCGCGGTTGAGTGGTAACCAGCGGTGCAGCGATCGCGGGTTGTCGAGACGTGGTCGCCGACTCGAACGATCCAGTGGGCGAGAACGTTCCGTTCTCGACTCGCGGAACGACACGTGCAATCAACGACATGATCAGTTCGTCTTGTTGCGGTCGCTCGAAGTACGCGTCGGCGCCCGCTTCCTTAGCCATGTTGCGATAACGCGCACCGCGGTAGATCCGGCTCGCGACGATCACCGTCAGCGGCGCGATCTGAGCGCGCCGTTTGATGGCCTGACAGAGCTTGAATCCATCCTGCCCGGGGAGCATCGGCTCCATCAGAACGGCAGCAGGCATCTCACGGTCGAGGAGTTCCTTCAGTTCTTTGCCGCTGGAGGCCGAACGAACCGTGTATCCGGCAAGCTCGAGCGCGGCGCGCGTCTTCGCGAGCGACCGCGGCTCGAAATCGATAACCAGAACGAACGACGCTGACGACATGTACGTGTCCCCGGATGGCGGGAGAAACATAGGTCCCGAGAAACTGGCCGACCATTTTTCAGCCATCGTTCTCGACTAAAGTGCGCGCGGCCAATGCCCAACCTCCTGCTTCAAACGTTACGCGAGATCGTCCCAAAGCTGAACGACGCCTCCCGTTCCTCGGGGGGCGGTGGATGGAGGCTACTTTGGGAGGCTCGGGCGACCGTTCGGTCGCTCCCTAATCGACCGGGGCTGCATGTCGAGATCGATGGGGGGGCCCGCGTCGAGCGGATCGAACCGTCAGCGCCGGGACCAGCCTTCCGGTTCGCCGTCGGGGCCGGTCCCCTCGGTGCGCTCGAGCTGGCCTCCTCTCCGGTCGACTCCCCGATGCCATCGTGGGACGAGTTGATTTCGCAGATGACAACAGAGCTGATCAAGGCGCACCGAGGTGTGACTCACGACCTCGCGAGCGGCTCTGCATCCTGCGAGCCGCTCGGCCCAGACGACAACGCCCTGGAGACTTTGGGCCGTGCCCGCATCCTCACCAGCCCCGACGTCGAGCCTTGTGTCGAGGTCTCGATCGGACATCGCCTGCAGGGCGGACCTGGACAGTTCGGTCGGGGACAGGCGTTGTTGTTCGGTCCGGGAACGCCACAACCGCGACCCGATGACGATCGATGGGATCTACATGGATCGTCGGAGAGCCTCTCCGAGGAGCAGGTTGGG
>CAZAHQ010000541.1:0-3241 GCA_964484415.1 uncultured Acidobacteriota bacterium
ACGGAAGTCTACGGGTTACCCAAAGATCGACTCTATGTGACCGTGTTCAAAGGCGACGACGTCGTCGCCGGTGATGAGGAGGCTGCCCGGCTTTGGAATGAAGTCGCCGGCGTACCCAAAGACCGAATCGTTGCGCTTGGCCGCAAGGACAACTTCTGGCAAATGGGAGACACCGGCCCAGCGGGTCCATGTACCGAGATTCACGTCGACATGCGCCCGAACGATCCTCTCTCGACACCAAAGAACGATCCGGGTCGCTACCTCGAGATCTGGAACCTGGTCTTCATGCAGTACGACTTGCAGCCCGACGGGAGCGTCGAGTTGCTGCCCGCACCGTGTGTCGACACCGGGGCCGGATTGGAACGAATGACCGCCGTGATGGGCGGTTTCAGCAGCAACTACGATACCGACCTCTTTCAGCCGATCATCCAGGCGTTGGCTTCGGGGGCTGGAGTTCGCTACGGAGCCGATCCCGACAAAGACGTATCGATGCGCGTGATCAGCGATCATCTTCGCGCGATCACGATGCTCAGCGCGGAAGCTGTGATTCCCGGTCCCGAGAAGCGTGGTGCCGTGCTGCGAAGAATCATGCGTCGCGCACTGCGTCACGGTCGTTTGCTAGGGCTCCCATCACCGTTTCTCTACAACTACGTGTCGATCGTGGCCGATACCTTGGGAGAAACGTTCCCTGAGCTACGTGAGGCTCAGCAGCTGATCGAAAAGGTCACCCGGCGTGAGGAGGAGCGGTTTGCCAAGACTCTGGCGAGTGGATTCGAAACGCTCGAAATGAGGATCGCTGAGTTGATGTCCAGCGGCGAAAAAGAGTTCCCTGGCGCCGAAGCGTTTGCTTTGGAGAGCGAACAGGGAATGCCACTGGATTTGGTGCGCGATGCGCTCGAGGAACGGCACCTGACCCTCGACGACGCGGCCTACGCCCGTGCTCGCCAGAGACATGTCGAAACCTCGCGCGTCGTCAAGGGGCCGAAGCAAAGCGATGCAGGCCTGGCGCTGTTCGAGGCCTATCGCGATCGAGGTTCCGAATTCGTGGGGCGTCACTCCCTTCACGTCGATGCCACGCGGTTGCTCGGTCTTTTCAAGAATGATGTGCCCGTGACGCAACTGACAGCCGGCGAATCGGGTGACGCGATCCTGGAGCAAACGCCGTTCTATGCGGAATCAGGCGGCCAGCAAAGCGACCATGGATTGCTGGTGGCTGCCGACGGGCGTGCGCGCGTGACCGACACCCAATCGCCGATCCCCGGAGTGATTGCGCATCGAGTGGTCGTCGAGCAAGGCGCGTTGGTGGTGGGCGGACTGCTTGTTGCCGATGTCGACGCTCCTCGACGTTTGGGCGCGATGCGACACCATACGGCAACCCATCTGCTGCATGCGGCATTGCGCCGCAATCTGGGTACACATGTCAGACAAGCCGGTTCTCTCGTGGCACTGGACCGTCTGCGTTTCGACTTCGCTCACTACGAGGCGATACCGCACGAACATCTCGCCGAGATCGAGGCCGAGGTGAACAGTGCAATCGTCACCGATCATGCGGTCGAGACACTCGAGTTGCCGCTAGAGGAGGCATTGGCCACAGGAGCGATGGCGTTCTTCGGCGATCGCTATGGGGAGACCGTTCGCGTCGTACGGATTGGCGAGTACAGCCTCGAGCTTTGTGGCGGGACTCATGTGTCACGAACCGGTGAGATCGGCAGCGTGATCGCACTCAGCGAGCGCGGTGTTGCTGCCGGTGTTCGGCGGATCGAAGCGGTGGCGGGCCCAGAGGCGCTTTCGAAAGCGCGACAGGACATCGACGCGCTGTCCCGGATAGCCGAGCGGCTCGGCACGGCACGAGCCGAACTCGCCGAGGAAATCGAGCGACGCCTCGATGCGATCCGGCGGTTGCAGCGAGAGAACGAAGAACTGCGCATGAAGCTGGCGCAACAGCAATCGTCGTCGGCACCGACGGGCGAGGTGATCGACGGTGTTCGGGTCTTGACGCAACGCACCGATGGATTGGCCAAGAACCAACGCCGAGACCTGGCCGACTCGCTGCGTCAGAAGAACCCCGACTCGGTCGTGGTGTTGGCTGCGAAGGAAGACGATAAGGCCGCGCTGGTGATCGCAATTGGCGACGCCGTCAAAGCACGCGTCGACGCCCGCCTCCTGGCCAAAAAGCTGGGACCGATCATGGGTGGCGGCGGAGGCGGAAGATCGGACATGGTCGAAGCCGGGGGAAAGAGCCCGGAGAGAATCGACGAAGCGTTGAGCGCGGTGGCCTCGTCAGTCCGAGAACTGCTGTCGGGACTGTGAAAAGGCGAAGACCTATCTTCCCGTGTGATGAAGACTGGAGACCGCGTTCCACGTCTGGGCTGGATTACCAGCGGCTGCCAGCTTGCAGCGCTCAGTCTCGTTGTGATTTGGAGTACCCCTCTTGGGCTGGCGGCAGGTAACGGCCGTGGGAGTGCGGCGATCGGACGCCCGTTCCAGCGACTGATCGAGAAGGTTGCGGAGCAGCACTCCGTTGAACCGGCACTGCTTTCGGCGCTCGTCGAGGTGGAGTCCGCCCGACGCGCCGACGCCGTTTCGCCCAAGGGAGCTCGTGGCCTGGGGCAATTGATGCCTGCAACGGCGCGTCGTTTTGGTGTCGACGACCCCCACAATCCTGAGGACAACCTCAAAGGATCGGCGCAGTACCTGCGCTGGCTCTTGGAACGGTACGGCGGCGACGTCCGGCTGGCGCTCGCGGCGTACAACGCGGGGGAGGGAGCGGTGGACAAGTACGGAGATGTTCCTCCATTCCCCGAAACCCGTCAGTACGTCCGGAACGTCTTGCGCCGCGCTCGCGGGATCGACCGGGAGTTTGTCGTCGCGGCGGGGGACGATCAGAACAAGGTTCACCTTGCGTCCGCCCCGAACGGAACACTCCTGATAACGAATCAACCCTGACATTTGTATTGAACCGGTTCGTCGAGCGCTAATGGCGAACTCCGAACCGGTGCTCGAGGAACCCCACAGGTCGGGGGTTTCCCCTCCGTTTTCTCTTGACACCCCGCATGCTCAGCGTACTTTCCCGACCGGACATGTGAGTCGGACGGGAACTGGAGCCCGCCCGCTTGCTGTGTTCCTTTTGTGCTCGGTCTAGAAAGGGGGTCGGTCGTCGGGTCAGGCGTGATGAGTTCGGCTGAATTGGTAGAGAGACGGTAACCAAGGTCAAGGTTCCTACGGAAAAGGAGTCATTCAA
>CAZAHQ010000542.1:0-3237 GCA_964484415.1 uncultured Acidobacteriota bacterium
AGAGCTGCGTTTTAAGTCCTCGCTCTGCAAGACTTTAGGACCTCAGCGCGGACGGGCGGCGAGACTGCCATCGCAGCAGTGGCCACTTTCGAGGACGGCGTTTCTAACTCCGGAGGACGGTCAGGGATGCTTGAAACCGATTCTCCCCGGGAACGCGCGCGCCGTGGTGACGCGCGTGGCGAGTGGTGCCAGCAAGGCGAGGGCACGCGGGTCGTTGACCAGATGACCACGCAGCGCGATCCCTTCCACATCCGGCAACAACGCTTCGATCAGCTCCGCGGCGATAGCGAGCCCCTCTTCTGCGGCGCGGCCGGCATGTTCAGCAGCCTCCATGCGGTCGATGATGTTTGGTGCGATCGCCACACCGGGTACCTCGCCTGCGAAGAACTCCGCCTCGCGTAACGACGACAGCGGCCAGACCGATGCGATCAGCGGAATGCGCGCTGCGTAGATGCGCTCCGCGAACTTCTGCAGCGCGCCGACCTCGAACAACGGGGCCGTGATCGCGAGCTCGGCGCCGGCATCGACCTTCCACTCGAAACGCCGCACTTCACTTTCCAGATCTTCTGCCGCTGGTAATACCTGGACGGCAGCAACCAACCCACAGGAGGCGCCGATTGGATTGTCGCCAACATCGAGGCCGTGGTTGAGGCGTGTGATCACGTTGGTCAAACCGATCGCGTCGACATCGACCTCCGGCGCCGACCAGACACCCTCGCCCGGTCGCGGCGTCGTGCCTGTCACGACCCATAGGTGTTGAACACCCAGGGCGCGTGCACCCAGAAGGTCGGATTGCATCTCGTGCAGTGTGCGGCTGCGGCAAACGTACTGAAGCAGGACATCGATCGGCAGGTTTTGGTTTGCCGCAGCAGTGCGTGCCAACTGAGCCATCGCCAACGGGTTCATGCGCGCCGCGCCGCGCGATTCGTCCGGGATCAGCACCGCATCGATGCCGAGCGCGGAGAACGTTGCGACGGTGTCGTCCAAATGCGAGACCTCCCAACCGGTGGGAGGGGCGAGTTCGATCAAGCTCACGAACTTGCCGCCGTACGCTTTGCTCGAAAGCCGAGTTCTGGTCTCACGCGGCACTGCCGGCTTGGGGGTTACCGCGGGGAGCGGTCGCGTCAACCGGGCAGCCACGGCGCCGGGCCTGAGGCCGTCGACCACCGCACGCAACGCGGCGATATGCTCTGGCGTGACGCCGCAACATCCGCCGACGACCTGCGCGCCCGATTGCACGAAGCGGCGCGCATAGCTCGCCATGTAGGTTGGTGAACTGAGGTACAACGTGCGCCCTTCGACCATCCGCGGCAGGCCGGCGTTGGGCATCGCCGCCAGCGGTTTGTCGCTCACGCCGTGCAGCGTTTCGATCACCGACAGCATCGGCGCCGGTCCCACGGAGCAGTTCACACCGATGACATCGGCTCCGAGTGCATCGAGTTTTTGTCCCAACCACTCGGCCGGGACCCCCTCCGGCGATCGACCTTCTTCATCGACGGTCATCATTGCGATCAGCGGTAAGTCGGGCGCCGCCTGGCGCACGGCTGTCACAGCCGCTTGGATCATGAGCAAATCACCGAACGTTTCGCAGACGAACAGGTCGACGCTGCCCTCCAACAAGCCGGCGATTTGCTCGCGGTAGATCGCGATCGCTTCATCGAGTGTGGTCGGTCCCCACGGCTCGAGTCGAATGCCTAACGGGCCCAACGCACCGGCCACGTACCCTCGTGGCCCGACTGCACGACGCCCGATCTCGGCCGCCGCACGATTGACGTCACGCACGCGTTCGCCAAGACCGTGCGGCTCCAGCTTGGGTCGATTGGCAGCGAAACTATTGGTCTCGATGACGTCGGCGCCGGCGGTCAGAAACGATCGATGAACCTCCTCGACGATCGACGGTCGTTCGAGGTTCAACTCTTCATAACAGCGATTGAGAAATACACCGCGGCGATAGATTTCCGTGCCGGTACCGCCGTCGAACAACACCACCCGTTCGGCAAGCAGGTCGAGGAAGCGCACATCAGGCACGGCCACCCTCGGAAAGAAAACAACGACAGGGACGAAATTGCGGGCCGGCTGGAGCGTACCAGCGGCCCGCAACGGGAAATTGCCAACTATTCCAGGACGAGCACTTCAACGCGGCGATTCTGGGCCCGACCATCGCGGGTGGCGTTGTCGGCAAGCGGACGTTCCTCGCCGTACGAGATGGTCGACATCAAGTTGAGCGGCATTCCCTGCTCGTGCAGGTAGTCGCGCACGATCTCGGCGCGCTTCTCGCCGAGGTACTTGTTGTAGGTCTCGTTGCCGCTGGCATCGGTGTGGCCCTGAATCTCGACGAACACCATCTTGTCGAAGCTCTTGAGCCTGCTGACCAACTCGTCGAGCACTTGCCGGCCGCTATCGGTCAACACCGCCTTGTCGGGGCTGAATCGCAGGTCGTTGTTGGTGAGCGTGACCTGCCAGAGCACCTTCCCCTTGGCGAGCTTGGCCGCTTCATCCGCGCGTGTGAGGGCTGTCTCGCCGGTTCGCTGCGCGACGCCTGCGGCTTGGTCGACCCGCTGAATGCTGTCGTTGAGCTCGGCGTCTTTCTTTTCCAGCGTGTCCAGACGCGTGCCGTGCTTTTCGACCTCGCTCGAGACGCTGTCGACGCGGGTTGTCATTTCACCAACCGTTGTTTTGAACTTCTTGTTCGAAACGCAGCCTGTGGTGAGCAGGGCCGCTGCCAGCATCGCTACGACTAGGGTTGTGTGGCGCTTCACGAATGCCTCCTTCGCTCTCGATCTACGGCCGACGGTTATCGATCGCCGACTGTTGTCCGCCCACCGCGGGCACGGGAGCTTCTTTGGACGGCGTGATTCTGGCCGTACTCGCGCCGCTCCGCAATGGGAGAATCGCCACGGATCAGATGTAAGTGCCTCTTTCTGAACGGGTTTCGAATCTGCGAGTCTGATTACACAAATGCAACGCCCGAGACCCGATGCACGCTACTTGTAGCCCGAACGAGCCCTGACGCGTGCGCCACCCCGATCAACGCTGACCTTGATCGGTCGGAATCGTCCATCGGCGGGACTCAATGGCTTGAAAGCCAACCAATACTGATGTCGCAATTCACCGGCGATCTGCTCGGCGGCATCGAGCGCCTGTTCTGGGCCGAGTACTTCAAAGAAGGCACCGCCGCTCTGCTCGGCCACGATCCGAAGTGGATCCCAGGGCGAGCTACCGACACCGCGATCCTGA
>CAZAHQ010000543.1:0-3234 GCA_964484415.1 uncultured Acidobacteriota bacterium
TAGCAGGCCACCGGCGGCGAGGCGGATCAGGATCAGGTGCGTGAAACCGAAAACCGCATCGACCTCGGCAAGATGCCAGAAAGAACTCGTGCCGCGACCGAGGAACGCCGCTCCGGCGAACAGGGTGAACCCGCCGATGCGAAGCAGCGTGGCCCAGGCGGCAACGGGCGCCATGCGCTTCGGCCAAGCGAAGACCATCAGGTACAGACCTCCGAGTGCCATCAGGAACAATCCGCATAGATCGAGATAGACGCGGGTCGTCCCTCGCGGCAACGCGACTCCGAGGATCGGTGCAAGCCGCTCGGCCATGAACAGTATCCCGAGCCCGAAACCGAGGTCGGCCAGTGCGCCCACCAAGAACGACCAGGCGAGCCACCGCCACCAACTCTCTCGTGAGGACTCTCGCGTCGATCCGATTCCCAAGGACATTCCGACCTCCGGTCACAGCCAGTGCGGATGGTATCCTCGCGCCATGCTCCGCGGCATCTTGGTGGCGTTGACTCAATTCTTGCTCGTTCCATGGTTGGCGTTGTTCGCTTGGGTCGGCGAAACGCTTCTGCCGGGGCGCGAAATCACCGCACTCAGCGGCATTGCCTGGGGTCGTGCTGCGGCCTTGGTCGGCAATGTGAAGTTCTTGATCTCGGGGCACGAGCGATGGTGCGGCACCCGGCCTGCCGTCGTAGTGGCCAACCATACAAGTGCCTTCGACATCCTAGCCGTGATGGCTCTGGCTCCCTCGCCCTACCGCTTCGTCGCCAAGAAGGAGCTTTTCAAGATTCCGGTGTTGGGCCAAGCGATGCGCGCCGCCGGCCACGTACCGCTCGAACGATCCGGATCGGCACGCGACATTCGTGCCTTGGGTGCGCTGCAAAAGGCCTTGGGTGTGAAGGCACTGTTCATGTTCTTCCCCGAGGGGTTACGTACCGAGGATGGGCGCCTCTCGTCGTTCAAGGGTGGAGCGTTTCACTTCGCGATCCAAAACAAGCTCCCGGTGATCCCGGTCGCGATTTGTGGTGCTCATCAGGTGCAACCCTACCCGTCGATCAAGGTCCGCCCCGGTGTGATCGAGTTGAAGGTGCTGGCGCCGATCGACCCTCACGGTTTGGATCGGGGCACGCTCACACAGCGCGCCTACGACGCGATCGCCGCGGCGTTGCCGCACGACCAACGCCCGCTGTCGGTCGCTGCCGCCGCCGAGTAAGACTCCGATGCCTCGTGCGCGCTCCAGCGCTGCCGCGGTATTGCAGCGTCGGCTTCGTCGCGACTCGCTGTTGGTGTCGCTCGGCGCGGCAGCACGCGAACATCGCTGGGAAGTACATCTGGTGGGGGGCGGCCTGCGAGATCTGCTGACGGGGCGCGCAGCCCATGATCTCGATCTGATCTTGGGGCCGCCGGTCGATCCAGCGCTCGAGTGGTTGCACAGACGATCGTCGCATCGACCGGTGTCGTTCGAGACGCGAATCCTGACGCATCGCCTGATGATCGACGGGCGCAGTGTCGATTGCGTCGAACGCGCGCCGCGCTCGCTGGTGCGCGAGTTGGGGCGGCGCGACTTCACCGTCGGTGCGATCGCCTTCGATCTCGCCGCATGGCAGGTCCGCGACCCGTGGCACGGGCTGCGCGATCTGCGCCTTGGGCGACTCGACCCACCGCGCGACGATGCCTTCCGCACCGATCCGCTGCGAATTCTGCGCGGCGTCCGTTTGGGTTTGCAGCACCCTCGACTGCGTTTGACTCGCCGCGCCACCGGCTTGATGCGCGCCTCGGTTCCTATGCTGCGGCGCGTGTCGCCCGAACGATTGCGTGACGAGCTGGATCGCATCCTGTTGTCGCCGCGGGCCAGTCACGGCATCCGGCAACTCGATCGTTTGGGCGCGTTGTCGCGGCTTTTTCCGGAGCTCGAGTCGTGTCGCGGTGTGATCCAGAATCGACATCATCACCTGGATGTTTTCGAGCACACGCTGTTGGCGCTGCACGCGGCCGATCACCCGGGCGCGCTCGGGCGCGGAGTCGTCGATCCAGCACGGGACGCGGCGGCGCTGTCACCATCCGGCCAGCTCACGCTGCGTTGGTCACTGTTGATCCACGATCTGGGTAAACCGGAAACGCGGACGATCGACGCCGCGGGACAAGTACACTTCTTCGGTCATGAGCAACGCTCCGCTGAGATCGCTGCCTCGATTGCGGCGCGGTTCGCTTTGTCTCGTGAACGCCAGCGGGCGATCGAGACGGTGGTGCGCCAGCACTTGAGACTGGTCGTGATGCCCGACGGCAGCATGAGCGATCGCGCCTTGGCTCGGGTGATCCGCGACGTTGCGCCACACACGGCAACACTGGTGCTCCACGCCTTGGCCGACAAACGGGCCAGCCGCGGCGTCGCTCACGCGCGAACCACGACCCGACTACGCGCGACCGCGGCGCGGCTGCTGACGCTCCAAGCAGAGATCGCCGCACGCACGGCGCGCGGGACGCTCGTTTCGGGCCGCGATGTGATGGAGCTTCTCGGTTGTCGGCCGGGCCCGCAGGTCGGCTCGGTGTTGGCACAGGTCGAGGAACGACGCGAACTCGGTGAGTTGTCGAGCCGCGACGACGCGTTGCAGTGGATCCGCGCGCTCAGCCGCTCGCAATCTCTCTGAACAGATCGAAGGTCCGTTCGGCGGACACACGCCAGTCGAAGAGTGCTGCGCGAGATCGCCCCATCTCGGAGAGTTGTCGGGGCAGCACGGTGTCGTTGAGAACCGCCTCCATCGCACGCGCCACTTTTTCCGGCTCGTGACTCGGGACCCAAAGCGCCGCTTCGCCGAGCACCTCCGGCAGGCTCGCGATCGGCATCGCGATTACCGGCGTTCCGGACGCCATCGCTTCCAAGCAGGGCAACCCGAATCCTTCGTACGAAGACAAGTAGACCAGCGCCGTGGCGCCGGCGACCAAGGCACGCAAGTGCTCCTCAGGCACCCATTCACGGCGAATCACCTGCGTCTTGAGCCGGAACTCTTCCGTCACCATCTGCGCCAGATCGGGCGCCGGTTGGATCGTGGGACCTGTGATCACCAAGCCCAGATCGCGACGACGAGGCGCGAGGCGCGCGAACGCTTTTACCAGCGAATCGACATGCCGTCGCTGATGAACAGCCCCCAGGTGCAAGAAGTACGGACCGTCCCAATGCAACCAGGCGCGCATTGCGGCGACTTCATCGGCCGTGGGAGCCTGAGACATCGCGGGGGAGATCCCGAG
>CAZAHQ010000544.1:0-3228 GCA_964484415.1 uncultured Acidobacteriota bacterium
ACCGCGATCGACCCGGGGAGCGAGGAAGAAATCGTCCTCGAACCAATCGGGCCGGCGCCAGGCTAGCGCGCACTCGCGTGGACTCCCCTACAATCGGCCGCCCTCTGGAGGGGTGGCCGAGCGGTTGAAGGCAGCGGTCTTGAAAACCGCCGTGGCAGCAATGTCACCGTGGGTTCGAATCCCACCCCCTCCGCCAACCTTCGTCAGTCAAGCTCCGCCAGCCGTCGGTCGATAAGCCCGATGGCTCGGCTGATGCGGCCTGCCGGAGGGTTATGACTTCCACCGTGGTCGAAGGGTATTTCACGATCCCGCTGAGCCATGTCGAGACCTCGACCGTGGTTGCCTTCGACATCTACTTGCTGCGTCGCGATGGTGGACCGGTGTTGTATCGCGAACGCAACCTGATCTTCACCGAAGAATCGCGTCGCAAGCTGGAAGACAACGGTGTCGTCGACCTGCTCGTGCCTCGAGCACAGTTCGGTGAGTACCGCAGCTACCGCCAAGCGGTCGCTCCACCCGATGCCGCCGGCGCGGCGGTGCCGGCGCCCGTCGCACAAGAGGTTTCACGCGAGGAGCGTGCGCTCGGGGAGATGCTCCAGGACCGAACGATTCTGGTCGATTCCCGCGCGGCGTTCTTGCTTTCCGTACAGCAACAGGTCGTCGAGGTGGCGTTGTCGGACCTTGGTTCGCCGGGGCTACCGCAGCGTGTGTTTCGTGTCGCCGAAAACAGCGCGCGATTCCTGATGGAAGAGCCCTCGGCATACACCCGCCTGGTGCTGATGCTGCAACCTGATTTCGAAGCGTACACGCACGCGATCAACAGCTCGCTCTACGCAACACAGCTCGCGATTGCCACGGGGATGGATGATCCTCACGACATCGGGTTGATCGGTCGAGCCGCGCTGTTACATGACGTCGGTAAGGGCGATATCCCGGGCGACCTGTTGCATCGCAGCAGCGGCCTTTCCGATTTGGAGTGGGCCGAGGTGATGAGTCACGTCGACCGAGGCGTCGCGCGCCTGCGTGAGGCCGGCTGGGACGATCCCACCTGCTTGGATGTCGCCGCCAATCATCACGAGCGCGCGGACGGATCGGGATACCCGCGCGGCCTGCAGTTGGCGCGCATTTCATTGGCTTCTCGGATCGTTGCGATCGTCGACACGTTCGATGCCCTGACGTCGAGCTTTCCGACCAAGCCGCCGCTCAGCGGATTTCAAGCGCTTTGGACCATGAAGCGTGACATGCAGGGTCACTTCGATCCGCTGCTTCTCGATCAGTTCGTCGCACTCATGGTCGAGCGCAAAGAACACCGAATCTGACTTGCCGGCGAATGCGCGCCATGGCGAGTCATCCGGTTACGGACAACTCGCCGCCGCGACGTGCGTGGTGATGCCGCAGAACCCGATTCCGTTGTTGGCGGTTGTAACCCCATTCGAGTCGACGCTATGCGGCCCTTCGACTCCGCCGGTGGTTGCCCCTGCAATCAAGAAGAAGATCGAGGTCTCGGCCGCGCCCGGCATGTCGACAACGCTCACCCCGCTGCGCGGTAGACCACACGTTGCACCGCTATACGTGCCGCTGGCGACCTGCCCCAACTCGCCAAGGAACAGGTTGTACGTCTCTGCCGTGCATCGCTTGGTGTCCCATGCGAGCCACAGTCGGCCATCGGCCGTGCGTTGCGCTCGCATCATGTCACCGGCAACCGTGCCGCCGTCGGGAACGGCAACGGCCGTCGTTGCGGAAGGTCGGAACCGATACATGCTGCGACCGTGAGTGCCGGCGATGATCGTCCCGTCGGCGGGGTGACGGAACATTTCGATCACTGCCGTTGCCGGCAGTCCGTCGCTAAAGCCAAACCAGTGCGCGCCACCGTCATCACTGCGCAACACACCCAGGTCGGTGGCGGCCAACAGCACGTTGCTATCGCCCGGATCGATCACAAGGTCGTTGACCGGTACGTCGGGTAGATCGCCGGTTTTGTCGACGTAACTCCCACCAGCGTTGCTGGTGAACATCAGCTTTGGATTGCCGTAACCGCCGAGCACGATCCATGCGCTGTTCGGATCGGTAGGGTGCGGCTGAACGCGGCGGATGCCGCGATTGGGCAGATCGCGCTTGACGTTTTGAAACGCGACTGTTCCGCTACTGGTGGCTTGTGAGGTGCGATACAGTCCGCCGAAATCGAAACCGACCCACAGCACGTTTCGATCTGCGGGCGACACCGCCAGCGCGGTCACCTGACGGCTGTAGTAGACCGGGCCGAGAATCTGTTTCCAAGCGGTGTTCTTGAAATCGAGGGTCCTGTAGACCTTGTTGGTGCCGACATAAAGGGTGTTGGCGTTGAGCGGATCCTTTTCGATGATGCCGACCCATGAGCGCGGATCGTGACTGTCGATACCGCCGTTGGCGTCTTGCCAAGACGACCCGCTGTCGAGTGAGCGCTGCAGGTTCGTGTTCTGGTACTCGCCGATTACCTTGTTGCCTCCAACGGCGCACATTCCGCCGTCGCCGCCCAAGACCCACGCCCACCCATCACTGTCGCGATGACGATGCGAGCCGTTGTCTTGTGTGCCTCCGAACAAATAGCCCGCCTCGACATCGCTGCCGCACGACCCGTAATACTGTGTGGTCGGCAGTCCGAGTCCAATGTTCTGGAACGTCTGACCCCAATTGGTGCTGCGAAAGACTCCTCCATCGCTACCCATCACCACTTCACCGCCAGGGCCGACGAGCATCGTGTGATGATCGACGTGCACGTAACTGCCCGCGGCTCCCACCGAGGTCCAACTCGAGCCTCCGTTGCGTGACACAAAGGCGTCGACACCTCCGATGTACACCGTGTTGCAGTCATCCGGCGCGACCTTCAACGACATGTCGTACCAACACTGACCGCCGCACGGATCGAAACCGGATGTGAACAGCGCGGTCCACGTGGTGCCGCCGTCGACCGACTTCCACATGTCGCCAGCGCCGACCTCGCCGTAGACGTAGAGCACGTTGGGATCCGCGGCGCAGATCGCAACCTCGGTGCGTCCGGTCCCCTGCGGCAGGCCGTTCCCCATCGGAGCCCAGGTCGTACCGCTGTCGTCACTCTTGTACAAACCAGGCCCCCAGAACGAGGCCATGATCTTGCTTGGATCGGTAGGGTGCACGATCACCGTCACGGCACCGTTCTCAGGCGTGCCGCCGTTGACGCGCGTGAAGGTCGCGCCCGAGTCGTTGGAGCGA
>CAZAHQ010000545.1:0-3227 GCA_964484415.1 uncultured Acidobacteriota bacterium
ATCAACGGGTTCGGGCGAATCGGCCGCGCGGTCTACCGCATCGTCAGCAAGCGCGACGACATCGAGGTCGTGGCGGTCAACGACCTCTTCGAACCGAAGATGCTGGCGTACCTCTTGAAGTACGACACGGTGATGGGGACGTTGCATCGTGAGATCTCGTACGAGCCAGGAGCGCTGCTCGTCGACAAACAGAAGGTCCGTCTCACGGCCGAAAAAGATCCCGCCAAGCTCCCATGGGGTGAGGTAGGGGTCGATGTGGTGGTCGAAGCCACGGGCGTTTTTCGCGATCGAGCCAAACTCGAACCGCATCTGAACGCTGGCGCGCGCCGTGTGATTCTGACGGTCCCACCCAAGGACGATATCGATGCGATCGTGGTGCTAGGCGTCAACGACGAGGTCATCACTCCCAGCGTGCGCATCGTCTCCAACGCGTCGTGCACGACCAACTGCTTGGCTCCTGTGGTGCATGTGCTCAACCGTGAGTTCGGTATCGAACAGGGGTTCATGACCACGATCCACGCCTACACCAACGATCAACGCTTGGCCGACGTCGCTCACAAGGACTTCCGGCGCGCACGGGCGGCGGCTGAGAATCTGATCCCAACCACCACGGGCGCAGCGCGTGCGGTTGGGAAGGTGCTACCGGCGCTGAAGGGAAAACTCGATGGCACCGCAATTCGAGTTCCGGTGCCCGACGGATCGGTCGTCGACCTCGTCGTCCGCTTACAGCGCGATACCACCGCTGCCGAAATCAACGCAGCGATGAAGCGCGCTGCCGCTGATGGCCCGCTTCGCCAGATCTTGCAGTACAGCGAAGAAGCGATCGTCAGCAGCGACATCATCGGCAACCCCCACAGTTCGATCTTCGACGCGCCCTCCACACGACAACTCTCGCCGCGCGATTTCCGGCTGTTGTCTTGGTATGACAACGAGTGGGGTTACTCGCAACGAGTTGTCGATCTGATCGCACGATTGGGGGCGCTGGCATGACCCTTCGCAAGGTTGGTGTACTCACCGGGGGCGGCGACGTCCCCGGTTTGAATGTTGCGATCAAGACGCTCACCGATGTGTTGGCAGATCACGGTGTGCAGACGGTCGGTTTGCGACGTGGCTGGGCGTCCTTGCTCGCGCTCGCCGAAGGCTCGAGCGCCGTGCCGAGCGAGTGGGTCGTCCCCTTGGATCGCCTGAGGGTGCGCACCGTCGATCGTACCGGCGGCACCTTCCTGCACTCCTCCCGCACCAACCCGGCTGCCGTGAAATCAAAGGACGTGCCGGCGCATCTCGCAGCGATCGCGCCGCTCCCGAACGAGCAAGGCAAGGTCGATCTGACCAAGATCGCCGCGCGCACCATCGAGCGATTGGGCTTGGACGCGCTGGTTGCGATTGGTGGCGATGACACGCTCAGCTTCGCCAAGCGATTGCATCTGGAAGGGGTGCCGGTGATCGGCATACCCAAGACCATGGATAACGATGTACCGGGCACGACGCATTGCATCGGCTTCTCGACCGCCGTCAGTCGCTCGGTAGAAATGATCACCGCGCTGCGAACGCCGGCCGGATCGCACGAGCGATTCTTGGTGGTGGAACTGTTCGGTCGCGATTCGGGGGAGACGTCGCTGACGGTGGCGTTGTTGACGGGCGCCGAGCGTGCGGTCATCCCCGAGATCCCGTTCGACATGGCACTCTTGTGCGAGAAACTGGTCGCCGATCGACGCGACAACCCTTCGAGCTATGCCGTGGTCACCATCAGCGAAGGTGCCAAGCCGACCGACGGTGAGGTGATGCTGCGGGGCGAGGCCGACGCATACGGTCATCGCAAACTCGGCGGCATCGGGCAAGTCGTGGCCGACTACCTCCAGCGCGAGACCGGCATCGGAACGGTGTCGCAAAACCTGGGGTATCTGATGCGTTCCGGACCCGCCGACGTGCTCGATCGGATGGTCGCACTCAACTTCGCGCGCAACGCAGCCGCGCTGCTCTTGGCCGGCAAGGCGGGAACGTTGATGGCGATTGTCGATGGGTGCTACGCCACGCAACCGCTGACGATCGTCGGTGGTGCGGCGCGAAAGGTCGACATCCAGCGCCACTACGATGCAAAGGAGTATCGACCGAAGCTCGACTCCACGTTGGGGCTGCCGATGTTCTTGGAATAGGTCCGTCGGTTCGGGTCCGGGTGTAAACGGTATCGTCGCTACCTGGGTGTCTCGCGCTAGACTCCGCTCGCGCTGACGCGTTGCGGCGCGGAGGAGGGGCAATGGATTTTGGAAAGACGATCAATCTCGCTTGGCGGATCGTGAAGCTCGAGAAGCCGGCATCGCGTGAGGCCGCGGATGATCCACAAGGGCTGTTTCCGACACTGCTGGTAATCGCCATCGGTGGTGCGCTCTCGTCGGCCGGTGGCGCTTTCTTCAATCCGGCTGCTGTGGCCGCCGGTTTGGTGCTCGGTCCGATCGCCACCGTGATCATGGTCGGCATCTATCATCTGATCGCGCTCGCATTCGGCGGGAAAGCGACGTTCGGCCAATACCTGCAATCGGCGGGACTGGGTGCCGGTTTGGTTTCGTGGATCGGTGTCATCCCGTTCATCGGCGGTCTGATCCAGTTGTGGGCGATCCCGACCATGATCGTTTCCACCGAGGAAGTGCACTCCCTGGATCGTACCAAGGCGGTGCTGACGATTCTGATTCCTGCGGTGTTGGCGCTTTTGTGCTGCTGCGCCGTCGTGATCTTCGCCTGGGGAACGATTGTCTCCGCGATCCAGTCGAATCAGTTCTTCAACACCAACTGAGAGTCGCATCAAGCTCTTTTTTCGCCCAGTTCGCGGCGCGACGGTCGATCGTCGCGCCGCCTCGTGGTGACGGCTTTTGTCGGTTGCCCCCCTGCGCCTGGGAGCCAATCTTCCTGGCCAACGGGAGGGTAGGCAGGCATGCGTACAATCGCGTTCGGCTCAGGTTCGAGCGGAACGGGCAAAACCTTCATAGCGACCCACCTGGCGGCCTGCTTGGCGCGCCAAGGCGTACGAACCTGTGTGGTCGATCTGAACCTGGATGCCAGTGATCTGCATCTCGCCTTCGGCCTGCTCGACCCCAAGTTCAGGCTGCTCGATTTCTTCGATCACCGCTGTGACTCACTCGAGTCGGCAATGATCCCAGTGCCCAATCGCCCCAGTCTCTGGCTGATTCCGGGCTCCGACGAAACAGTGCGGGCCAATGCACTGCGCAGCGAAG
>CAZAHQ010000546.1:0-3211 GCA_964484415.1 uncultured Acidobacteriota bacterium
CGTACGTAGCGGCGCGTCGGCACTACGAAACACCGTGTTCGCGGAGTGAATGCTCTGCACGCTCAACACGGCCCGGCCAGTCGAGTCCCGCTCCAACGCAAGCTTCGCCGCGCCGGTCTTGGTGAGCACCAAGACCGGTGCCGCTCGGCCCACCCCGGCTAACCCCAACAACTCGGAACCGACGACCAGCGGTTCGGCGACCGGCGATAACGCGTCGCCGGTCAAACGAAACGCGCGCAGTTCACGCCTCTCCTTGAGCGCAGGGACCACCTCGATATCGATCGTGCCGGGCGTGGCGCTCACGGTTCGCGAGGTGGTACCCCAACTGGGCCAGTACATGAGTGCGACGATCTCGGCGCTGCCGTCACCATCCAGATCACCGGCCGCCACCGACACCGGGGCAACCGGAAGCGCTACCGACGCAGCGGCGACGAGCGCGCTCAGCGCCAAGAACATCGAGGACTAGTTCAGAACGCAGACGGCGTTTTTGGTTCCAAACGGATTCGGCACCACCAACTCCGCGCTCTCATCGGTGATCCAAACACCGTCGACAACGAAACGATACTGATACCGCTTCTGTGTCGGAAGGCGAAGGGTCACCGCCCAGAGTCCATCTTTGCGCTTCTTCATCTGCGTCTTGTCGGCGCTCCACTCATTGAAATCGCCGACCAGGTAAACCGATTCGGTCCCTTCCGGCACCGAGGTTTCGAACGTGACCGACATGATCTCATCGGTACCTTTGACTGCTTTCTTCTTGAGCATGTTCGTAGATCTCCCCCGAGCGGCTTCCTACCGCCCGTGCGCCGGAAGGCTAGCTCAGAGGAGAAGCGGATGCCAAACGACTGTTGTCATCCGCGCACCGGTTCGACGACTCTCTACTGTGCGAGGCCCAGATGTTTGCCGGGCCGACCAGCAAAACCACCGGCCGGTGCCGGAAGCGCATCGACGAGATGCGGGCCGGGAATTTCGCGGGGCGGACCCGGTTTCTTGACCCCGAAGAACGGAAGTATCTCCAGTGGCTCGTGGCCGTCGGGACAGACGCCGAGAACGCACGCCCTGACCGGACCGAAGAGCGGCTCGGGCTTGAGCGGTCTGCGGCCATCCAGGCAGATTCCGTTGATGCAAACCTGGTTCACGCCGATCGCATCGACCGGCTCTGACGGCCCGACGGCGCAGTAGTCCCGGTTGATCAGACGTCTTGGATTGGCGGGACCGGGGGTCGCTCGTTGTCGGTCGGTCTCGAGTTCTCGCACCATCGCATCGACGCGCTCGATCCAAGCGGTGTCGGGTTGCAACTCCACCACCTTGAGCGTTCCGACGATGCTGACCTTGGCGATCGTTGGCAGGTCTTTATTGGTGATCACCAGCGGCGTTTCGCCGGCCCGAAGCAATCCGGGTGTCACGAGAAGAACCGTTGCACAAACCAGTCTCGACCAGTTGGCGTTCATGCCCTCAAAAGTACCGCGAACGGGCTACAGCGACGGGCCATTCTTCTGAATGTCCAACTTCGGAGGTTTGGCCTTCGGCTTCTTCGGCTTGGGCGGGATCTTGATCGGAGGATCGGTCGGGTCTTTTGGCGGAGTCGCCGGCGAGGTGTCGGGCGGTTTTACCGCGATATTCGCGGCGGTCGAGGGCGCGTGTTTGGATCCCAGGCTGCTGACTTGGATCCGCCCTTTCTGGTTGAAGGGGTTGCACCCCTTGGGCTTGCAATCGCCGTAGACGCAAAGGCAGAGGTTGGCGGTTTGGCCGGTGGCAAATGGCCCCCGCCGATTGGCGTAAGCCCGTTCCTTGGCGTCGACCGTCCCATCACCGTTGGTGTCGGCGTTGGCCGCTGCAGCAGCGATCGCGGCGTTGGTCGCGGTCCCTGGTTCGCGCTCCTCGAGCCTCTCGTTGGCGCGGGCCAAGGCTGCTAGGTCGAGGCGGCCCGGCTCATTGTCGACCGATTGAGCGGGGTCCGTGGCGGGCTCGGCCGCGGTTCCCAGCGGCACCGCCGGTTCGGCCGCGACAGCTGCCGGGGGGACCGGGGCTACCGGATGGGTAGACCCGATTACCCCCACCGGTTTGAGCTTCGAAAGGTCCGAATTGGTGATCACGATCGGCTGGCCGGGGACCGGTTTCGGCCGTTTGGCGAGGTCCGCATTGGTGATGACGATCGGCTTCTCGTCGGGACTAGCGGGTGACTCCGCCCACGCCAGGGCGGAACCGAAACAACAAGTCAGGATGAGGAGCGATCGTGGGGTCATGCCCCAAAGATAGGGCCCGGTCCGCAGGCTTGCATCGCCTTCCACAGGGCTTCGAACTCGAGTCTCGCGGGGGGCGATCCGAGCCGCTCTTCGGTCAATCGATAGCCCAACCCCACGACCGCCTCCAGCTCCCCAGGATGCCGGGCGAGCAGGACGTCCACGTGTGCCAGAAACGGCGCCGCCGAATCGTGACCGTAGAAGTGATGCAGGATTCCTGTCTGCTCGTTGAACCAGGGCTGTATCTGTGCTGGCCGATCGGCGAGGTAGGCGCAACTGATCGTGCAGCAGGTCAACTCCTGCCACAGCAAGAGACGTTGAGCGGGAACTTCGGTGTCGAACGGAATCAACCGGTAGTCGATGCCGTGATCGATCGCCAGACCGCCCGCTTGGAGCGCATGCAGTAGCTCGTGCAGCAGGTTGGGAACTCCTTCGGCTTCGACGATCCAGGGAAGATCGCCAGGATCACCGGCGCGACGAGGTCGGATCAAATTGTCGGCTTCCGTTCCGATCACGACATCGGCACCGTCGCTTGCAAACAGACTCACGAGGCGGGCCAGCAGCGGGTCGAAGCGGTCGGGATGTCCGGGAGAAATGAAGAGCATCACGAGGCAGCCTACCCGAACTGGCCGGGACTGCGCCGCCGACGGTATCGTCCCCACCCATGAGCGAACCTGCGATCGACCGACCCGTGATCGAGACCTTGGCAACCGGAGACGAGGTCGTGGCGGGGGACGTGACCGATACCAACAGCGCGTTCGTTTCACAGTTGTTGACGCGTCGCGGCTTGTTGGTGTCGCGACATACGGCGCTTCCCGATGATCACGCGGCGCTTTTGGTCGAGATGCGGGCGATCGCGACACGCGCCGACCTGTGCATTTGCAGTGGGGGCCTCGGGCCGACTGAAGACGATCTAACCGCCGATGTTGCCGCCGCGATGTGCGGGCGCGAGGTCGCAATCGACGAGACTG
>CAZAHQ010000547.1:0-3199 GCA_964484415.1 uncultured Acidobacteriota bacterium
GCTACTCGCGCTGGTTCCATCGCAGCAACGTCGGCCCGCTCAACGAGGGGAGTTATCGCGCACGACTGTCAAACGATGGCGGTGCCAACTACACCGACCTCGAGTCACTCGCCACCAACGCCTCTGCCTGGCAGGCACAACAGTTCGATGTCTCGGGGACGTTGCCGCGCACGAACAACATGCGGATGCGCTTTGAAGCGACGGAAGCACAGCGCTCGCCCGGCGACCCGCTGGTCGAGTTGCTGATCGACGACGTGTCGGTCACCAAGCGTGACATCGTCTGTGCGCCGTTCACTCCAGGCGAAACGAAGCTGCCCAACAAGGTCGGCAACAGCCTGTTCGTGACGCGCCTTGGAACCGACGTGGCGTTGCGGTGGACCGCGCCGAGCGTCGACGGCACGCACGATGCCGCGCGGTTCTATCCGGTGTTCGTCTCGCTCTCCCCGTCCAGCGGGTTCGCGACGAGCGGCGAGCCGACGGCGACGCAGTGGCGCGACGCCGATGCCGTCTCTGCCGCGCTGGGGAATCGTTTCTACTTGGTGTCGGCCAAGAATGCTGCGGGAACATCGGGTGAGGAGCCGACGCCCTGATCGCGCCGTGGTACACGAGCGTTCGGCTGGTTGCGCATCGCGGCATTCCGGCACTCGCTCCGGAGAACAGCGCCGCCGGCTTTATCGCTGCTCGCGATAGGCGCGCTGCATGCGTCGAGTTCGATATCCGTCCGACCGCCGACGGCCTGATGGTTGTGCTCCACGATGAAACGCCCGAGCGGATAACCGGTGACACGCAACCAGCGCATCGTCAGGGGGCGCGCGATTTGTTGCGGCAACGTTTCAGTGATGCGCCACGCGAGACGCTGTTGCTGTTCGACGAGGCGCTGGCGCTATTGGCCGATCGAGTGCCGCTGGATATCGAGATCAAACCGGTGGACGGCGTCGCCGCGGAGGATGTCGCGACGCGTGTTCTCGCTGCGCTGGTGCGGGCCGGCAGTCCGCAACGAATCGTCGTCACCAGCAGCGATCCAGGCATCCTGCGCGCGTTGAAGGCTCGCGCCCCTCGCTTGGCGCTCGGATTCGTGGCTTTCGGTGACGATCCGCGCCCTGCGATCCGTACCGCCGTCGACGCCGTCTGCGAGCTGCTGGTGATCAGCCGGCGCCGTATCGATGCACAGATCGTGAGCCAAGCGCATGCCGACGGACTGACCGTCTGGACCTACACCATCGATTCATCCGACGAGGCCGACGTGTTGTTTGCACTGGGTGTCGATGCTGTGATTACCGACGACTACCCAAGGATCGAACGCGCCATCGATACGAAGCAGGCAGTTACCGATATCGATCGGCCGTTGTTGCTGGCCCTCGATTTGGGTTCGACGTCGACCAAGGCAGCATTGGTCTGCCCGCTGCGCGGCGTCGTCGAGCGAGCAGCCATGCCGACTCCGGCAAAAGAGCTCGACGGGCATGTCGAACACGACCCGCGCGCTTGCCTTTTAGCCGCCCGCGAGGTCCTCGCGGCACTCGCCGCGCGCACGGCGCAGGTACCTGCCGCGCTCGGGATTGCGACACAGCGCTCGACCGGCTTGTGGCTCGACCGCAACGACCAACCGCTCACGAAAGCACCGTCATGGCGCGACCCGCGCGGTGGCGATCTGATCGCACGGCTCGGCACACGACGTGATGCGATGGAGCGGATCGCCGGATTTCCCCTCGCGGTGGCGTGGACTGCCGTCAAAGCAAACGCACTGCGACCGAAGCCCGAGGCGAGCGACAAACTCGCTCCACTTGGCGCGTGGATCGCCGCACAGTTGTGCGAGACAACGCCAGTTGTCGATCCAACGTTGGCCAATCGGATGTACCTGCTGGACGATGCCACGCTGCGCTGGTCGTCGTTTCTTGCGGAGAGCTTCGCGCTCTCCCCGGCGCATCTGCCCACCATCGTTCCAACGGTCGGACCGCACGGTGCGTTCCCATGGCCGACGGGCGATGCGGTCGCCTGGACGACATTGATCGGCGATCAACAAGCGGCTTATGTCGGTGCCGCTGGACCGCTCGAAAAACGCCTCGTGCTCAATCTCGGCACCGCCGTGTTCGCGATGCGCGTCGAAATGATGCGTCGCCCTGGATTGGATGACGCCAGACGCGCACCGTTGTGGACCTCCGTGGCGGCGGCAGAGCCGAAGGCGCGACTGGTAGAGTTACCGCTGGTGGAACCGCCCTTCGACATCGGCATCGACAGCGGTGCCGATGGCTTCGCGCGCGAGGTCGCGCGTCGCCTCGCCTTCGGCGACGAGTCTCCGATGCAATTCGCCGATGCGATTGCGCAGGCAGTCTCGCGACTGCAGCTACCCTTGGACCAATCGGTCACGGTCTGCGGCGGCGGCGCGACCAGTCCTCACTTCGTCGAGTTGCTATCGCACGTCCTGCCGTTGACACCCATGGTTTGCAACGAGCCGGAGGCCACGCTGTTGGGCGCCGCGCGCTTGGCGGCAGCGGGCGCGAAGATCGCGTGGGGATTGGCTCCAGGGGCCGGCGCTCAACCGCGGCTGAGGGTGTAGGATGCGTCCGCGATGAGCCAACCACGCCCACGCGCTCCACGACCACGCGATCAACAACCGGCGGCGCAGCCCTCGCCCACCTACCGCGTCGCGCGTTTGCCGTCGGGTGCGTTGTTGTCGATCGAGGTGTGCGTCGGTCGCCGCGTGCTGCGCACGATTGGCCCCGACAGCGAAGAGGGTCGTGCGTTGTTGCGTGCCGGAAAGGTCGAGATCGTTGTTGCCGGTGATCACTAGCTCTCACCGCACCGGTGTCACCCGCGTGGTCACATTGCCGGCGGCATCCACGGCTCGGACCTCGATCTGAAACTCGGAGTCAGGAACCTCGATCACCCCGAGATAGCGCTCTTGTGCTCCGTCATCGACGCCGTCCGTCGCGACGAGCATGTTCCATTCGCCGGGTGCCGCCGATACCTCGCCGCGCACGATGCGTCCGCCCGGATCGCTGGCCGTGAACGAAACTTCGACGCTGCCGTCCTTGCGCCGGACCGCCTGCAGGGGATCGATCGCCGGAGCACTGTGATCGATCAACGCCTCCTCTGAGATCGCTTCGGCGCTGAGCGCTTCGGCCGCAGGATTGCCGATGTCGTCGCTGGCGGTCACGCGAAAACGATAGACGCCGTCCTGCAGCCAGCGACCATCAAAGCT
>CAZAHQ010000548.1:0-3197 GCA_964484415.1 uncultured Acidobacteriota bacterium
CTCCAGTTCCCAGCGCAGGCGGGCGCGGAATTCTTCCTGATTTTCTGGCTTGGCCGCCGGAGGTGCGTCACTGCGATAAACGTCGACTTGCCGCTGAAGTTGTTGGCGCCAGTCGGGGCGCAGGAAAAACTCTCGGCCACCATGCTCGGCAGTGAAGGCGATCAAGTGTGCCGACAACCCCGGGTCGGGTTGAACCGCAGGTGCGGAGAGCGCGAGTCTGTTTTCGTACACCGGCGCACCCCAGGGCAGGTCATCGACCGAGATGCTTTGAAACCAATACGGTTTGCGCTCGGGGAACGCGTTCCACCAGGTCGGACGCAGGTGCCGAAGTTTGAGATCGGGGTGATGAAACTCGATCACCGATTCGCTGTACGGCAACCAGGTGTGCGTCCGGCCGTGCGACTGCACGTCGAGCACTCCATGCTGCGCCACCGCGCGCAGTTCGGCTCGATTCATGTATCCGTAGACATCCAAATCGCCTTCGCTCAGCCTGCCGGCCCAGACATCCTCGATCGTGGGGCGCACACGTTCCTCAGGCGCGACGAAATCCGAGGGCACGAACACGGTTCCGGTAAAACCGTACTTCTTGAGCAGCGGCGCGGCGTAGACCCAGTTGTCGAGATAACCGTCGTCGAAGGTGAGTACGATCGGCTTGGGAGGCAACGCGGTGCCATGCTCGAGGTGTTGGTGCAATTCGGTCAACGTTATCGTGTGATACCTGCGTCGTTTCAAGTACTGCAGATAGGCCTCGAACATCGCAGGCGGACACCAAAGACTGAACGTGCCAGGGCGGCCCGCCCGGTCACCCACCACGCTGTGCAGCATGACGACGGGCGTCTTCGTGGGGCGCAAACGCCAGAGTGCGGCATGCGTCAAACCGGTTGCAGCAGCCACGGCGCCCAACGCAAACGGCCCCGCACCTGTTGCCGCCGCAGCGACCGCACCGAGGCTCGCGGCGACTCCGACACCAATCCCTTGTGTCAGGGCGCTCACACCTGCCTCGAGCCCGTGTCGGTGGGTGGGACTCGCCGCGCCGGATTGCCGAACACAACGTCACCTTCCGTCACGTCGCGCAGCACCACGCTGCCTGGACCGATCCGGCACCAGGCACCGAGTCTCACGCCGGGCACAATCGTCGCGTTGGTCTGGACTTCGACTCCTTCATCGATGATCACGCGGCCGGCAATATTCACACCAGGCGCGATCGTCGAGTAGTCACCCACCACGCAGTCGTGCCCCACCGTCGCGCCGAGGTTGAGTGTGGTGTGATGACCGATCTTGGTGTCGAACGCGAGGCAGACACCCGCATTGACGATCGCACCGGCGCCGAACGTCACGCCCGACGCCACCTGCGTCGATGGATGAATCGCCTGGGCCCATTGCACGCCGACGGCATCGAGTCGTGCCGCTAGCGCTTGCTTCGCGCGAGCAGACGCAAGCGCCAGGATCACCAACGGCCGTTCGCTGGCTCGTTCGATCAGCCACTGTAGTGGCCCGTAGACCGGCAGGCCGTCCACCTGCGTGCCCTGGCGGCTCGGGTCGTCATCGACGAAGCCGAGGCACGCGGGTGCAGCGAGCCCAGCCGCGCGGCGCGCCTTGAGTATCTCGAGCGTGCCGCGACCGTGCGCTCCCGCGCCGACCAAGATCAAGCCGCCCGTCATCGCGACACCTTCTCGTGGTTCTCTTGTTGTCGGCCCTGAGCCTGCAACTCCGCGCGACGTTGTTTCCAGTAGTCGCCATCGGCGATTTGGTTTTGGCCGGCGAGTACCGAGGGGATGGTTTTGAAAATTGCCTTCAGGTCCATCCAGAGCGACAAGCGTTCGATGTACTCGATGTCGCGTTGAATTCGTTCCGGCCAACGGATCGAGTTGCGCCCGTTCACCTGAGCCCAACCAGTGATGCCCGGCCGTACCAGCAGTCGCTGCTTTTGGAATTCGTCATACAACTCGGCCTGATATCGCAGGCCGGGGCGCGGCCCAACGATGCTCATGTCGCCGCGGACGACATCGAAGATTTGGGTCAACTCGTCCAAGCTCAACTTGCGGATCAACGCACCGATCCGCGTGATTCGCTTGTCGTTGGCTTCGACCAGAATTCCGGCTCCCTGATTCTCGGCATCGAGGCACATCGAGCGGAACTTCGTGAGCGCGAACGGCACGCCGTTGCGCCCCACCCGCTCCTGGCGATACAGCACCGGTCCACCGTCTTCGAGCTTGATCAGCGCCGCGATCAGGAGCATCGGAATGCCGAAGACCGCAAGCACCACGACCGCGATCGACAGATCCAGCACACGCTTGCCAACGCGCGCGTAGATCGAGTCGAGTGAAGCCTCGATTCGTGGATTGCTCATGTGCGTTCGAGCGCCGGCTTGGCAACGGTGACCGGCAGAGCCAGCGGCGCGTTTGGAAATACAACCATCCGACCACCATCGGGATGGCGCTGCTTCAGTGCGGCGACCACATCGTCCCAGGTTCTGGCGTGAGCATATCCAGGCCAGAACGATTTGCGAACATCGAAGGTAGAAACACTCGGCGCGTAGATGACAGTCTCGCGTCCGTCGAGATAGCTTCGTTTCACCGGATCACGATACAAGCGCATCCCGGGGCCGTGCAGGCTGTGATGACCGCGGCCCTGAGGACACGCAGCCGCCACGATCACCGTCCCACCGATCCGAACCACCGCCGGATCGCAGCCACGATAGGCGTTGAAGGCATTGCCGACCTGCAGCATCTCGCCGTCCTTCGGGTACGCGTTGAGAACGCAAGCATCGGCGCCCGGTTCGACGGTCACAGCATAGGCGCGGCGGGCCAAAGTCACCGCCTCACGATGCGCTGCGATCGGATGGCCATAGAAATGCCCAAGCGCTTGACGCTTGCTGCCGGGCACGATGTTGAGCACCGCGTGCAGCCCGGCGGCGAGCGCGATCTCTTCCATCTCCGCGCGTGCGCGATTGCCTTCCACGACACCGAGTCCCGCGCCGGACAATCCGGTGACCGCCGGCCGATGATTCATCTCCAGCGTCTCGATGCCGGCGATACCGGGCAACACGATCTTCCCACCGCCACCGAAGCCGGCATACGGATGCGGGAGCACGCATCCCACCGCAAGCTTGATATCGGCCTCGTAGTACCGCTGATTGATCTTGATCGGGATGCCGCTCTTGGACACACCCAAGTCGACGAGCCCTTCATAGGGGT
>CAZAHQ010000549.1:0-3164 GCA_964484415.1 uncultured Acidobacteriota bacterium
GCTGGAATCGAAGCAAACGCTCAGATTGGACACAGCCCCCCAGACGCAGGAACTGGTTGCACTCGAGGCGGCCTTGAACGGCCTGCTCGCTCAACTTGCCTCGGCGTTGGAGGTCGAGCGCAGCTTTGCGCATCAGGCGTCGCACGAGTTGCGCACACCGCTCACAGGCCTGAGGCTGCGGCTCGAGCAACTCAGCATTAAGCAGCAGGCCGGCAATGAAATCGGGAGCACGATCGAGGCTTGCCTGCGCGACGTCGATGCGCTCGGCCACCTCATCGATGCATTGCTTCTGCTGGCCCGCACCGAGATCCGCGAGCGCCCGAATGAGTTGGTGAACGTTTCCGACCTGGTCCGCGACGTCGTTGCGGCGCAAGAAGCGGTCGACGGGCCGGGGGCGACGAGAATCGACGTCGATGCTCCTGACGAAGTTCTGATCGATGGAAGCGAAGAATTGTTGCGCCGCGCACTTTCGAATCTCGTGGAAAACGCACGCAAGTACGCGGGCCAGTGCGCGCACATCATCGTCCGGGTGGCAGAGGTTGAAACAGCCGTCGAGATCGTTGTCGAGGATGACGGGCCGGGAATGCCCAGCGAAGTGCGCACGCGCGCCTTCGAGCGCTACTTCAGGGGCGATGCGGCGAAGAAGACCGTGGGAACCGGTTTGGGGCTCGCGGTCGTTGCCGCCGTGGTACGACTCCATCGGGGAACCGTGGAGCTGGCCGACTCGACACGCGGCGGATTGGCTGTTCGGCTGCGCCTCCCGAGACACGATCCGGCGCAGGGCCACGAGTGAGCCGCGGTGCTATCGCATCCCGAATCGGCGCGTCACCTCGGGCAGCATTAGAAGGCTCAACAACGTCGAGCTGACAAGTCCCCCCAGTACGGCGATCGCCAGCGGGCCCTCGAGTTCATAGCCTGGTAGCGATGCTCCGACGGCAAGCGGTAACAGTCCCATGCCGGTTACGGCGGCCGTCATCAGTACCGGCACCAGACGCTCGCGCGCGCCGCGCAGCATCGTGGGCTCGCTCCAGCCGGCATCTTCGACATGGACCAGATGTTCGTAGTGCGACAGCAGCATGATCGCATTGCGCGCGCTGATTCCGAATACGGTGATCACACCCACAAGCGCACCCAACGAAAGGCCAACATCGGTGAGTTCGATCGCCGCAATGCTCCCCAACAGCGCAAACGGCAGGTTGAGTAGCACGATCCAAGGATGGCGCCGATAACGAAAGCCAAGGGAGAGCACCAGCAGCACGGCGAACACCACTAAAGCACCATGCAGCATCAGGCGGCGCTTCGCCGTGCGATCGGCTTCGGCGACACCGGCAAACTCCAGCGCCACGTTCTTCGGCAGCACTACATCGTGTGCGATTGCCGCACGAACGTCGGCGACGACGCTCGCCGCGGAACGGTCCTCGGCGTTGAACGTCACCGCGACGCTGCGACGCCCGCTCTCGTGATGGATCGAGGCGCGCCCCTCGGCCAAGCCGACAGAGGCAAGTTGGGATAGAGGAAGGGAATGACCCGAGGGTAGTGTGATCGGCAGGTGTTGCAACGCGAAGAGCTGCTCTCTCCACTGACGAGGTGCAAGCACGACCACATCGACCGCTCGCGATCCCTCGTAAACTTGGCCGACCGCAGCGCCGGAGTAGGCGCGCTCGATATTCGTCAGCACCGTGTCGGCGTCGAGGCCGAGGCGCGCGAGCCGCGCACGATCGAGCGACACCGACAGTTGTGGCGCGCCGCTCGCACGCTTGACCTGCACGTCGACTGCACCGGGGATGCGACCGACCACGCGGGCCAGGTCCGCCCCAATGCGCTCGATCACATCGAGATCGTCACCCACCACCTGAATCACCGCTTGCGCCGTTTCGCCGGTGAGCGTCTCGCTGATTCGATCACCGAGGAACGTAAGAACCTCCGAGTGCAGCCCCGGATAGCTCTCGACGATCGCGCGCAGGTCTCTCTCGGCCTGCTCCTGATCGATCGGAACATCTTCCTTCAGCTCGACATGCAGTTCGCTCCGATACGTTCCCCATGTATCTTCGGCGCGCTCGGCACGGCCGACCTGCTGCTCGACCGTGGCGACGTACGGCAGAGCCAGCATCTGAGTCGAGATCCCGCGACCGATCGCAAGCATCGGCTCCAGCGATGTCCCTGGTTGCATGCTGGTGAGTTGCACCACGAAGTGCCCTTCGCGGAACTGCGGAAGGAAGTCGCCTTCGAGTCGAACTGCGATCGTGACAACGAGCCCAAGGATCGCTGCGAGGACCACCACGCCCGGCCAAAACACGCGGTGCATTCTGGTCACCAGCCGGCCATGAATTCGCGCCACCGAATCGAGCCAGCGAGGAGGTTGGTGAGTCAACTCGCTGCGCAGCATCAGCGTGCAGAGTGCCGGCGTCAGCGTCGAGGCCACGACTAACGACATCAGTACGGCGGCCGAGAACGCAATCCCCAACGGTGCCAAGAAGCGCCCCTGCACACCGGTCATGGCGATGATCGGAATGAAGACCAAGAGCGCAACCGCCGTTCCGTAGAAGACAGCGACACGAATTTCGACGGAGGCTTGCGCGACCGTTTCGAGAATCGCTGCAGTGTCGGCCGCCGATCCCAGCTGACGCAAGCGCCGAAGCACGTTCTCCACATCGATGATCGCGTCGTCGACCAGGACGCCGGAGGCGACGGCGAAGCCCCCGAGTACCATCGTGTCGAGTCGGTAGCCAAACAACGCCAGCACGGCTGCCGACAGCAGGAGCGACACCGGAATCGTGACGAACGAGATCAGCGCCGGCCGCCAGTTCCTTAGAAACGCGATCAATACGAGCAGAATCAGCGCGCCCCCGACCAACAACGCGAACACCAAATTGCGCAGCGCGCGTTCGATGAACGACGCGGGGCGATGCAGCGCGGGGAACAGCTCGACATTCTTCGAGGCGAGTATCGGTGCGAGTTCGTGGAGTACGTCTTCGATGGCTTTCGTTACTTCCAACGTGTTGGCGCCGTATTGACCCGAGATCGTGATCAGTACTCCGGGCTTGCCCTGGATCAACGCATCGCCGACTTTGATCGCGGGGCCGTATTCGACTGTCGCCACATCGCTCAATCGAAGCGCTGTCGAGCCGCGTCGCACCACAAACGCCTGTGCCAACTGTTGTGGT
>CAZAHQ010000550.1:0-3160 GCA_964484415.1 uncultured Acidobacteriota bacterium
GAAGGCGGTCAACAACCACGCGCGTGAGGTACGCCCCCTGCTCTTCACTACTGCCCGGTGGGCGCGTCGCTTGCGCGGCGAGTGCTTCATCCAACGCTTCGCCCACGACGCTTGTGAGGTCGCGAGCGACGATAAAACCGACCGTGCTTAGCTGCGTGTCGGCGGGTGGAACTCGCGCAGGGTCTAACGCCGTGCAGATCCGAAACGAATACTCCGGCTCGAGGAGTGGAGTCCCATCCTGGCCTTCTGCCTCCACGAGAACAGAAACGTACTGCGTCACATGCCGACCCAAATCTGTCCATGACAACTCTCGGGGCCGCGACGGGTTGAGAGCGGGGCAGTCGACGCATCGGATTCCTCGCTCCAGCAGGAGTGAAAGCACTCTCGGAAGCGTGAGGGCGCGAAACTCCGGATCGTCAAGCAGTGCAGCAACCGTGGCGCCGGCGCCATTCGTGTTCTTGTTTGCCGCGATCGACGAGCGCGGAAGCTTCGCAACCACTACGGCACTTTCCAGGAGTGGAAGGAGTTCTCGTATCGACGCAACGGCGACGTCATCGACCACACCCTCTGTGGCGTCAAGCTCTCCGCATTGTTCCGGAGCATCGAACGTCACGCCGTGATTCGAAGTACAGAGTCTGCGACCGAGTGCGCTACGAAGCTCCGCCCAGTGCAGCTCCACCTGTGTGCTACCTGATTCAACGACCGCAACCTCCTCGGGAATCGCCGTGCCTGTTGATGGCTGAGGTGCTCCGAGCGCAACGAACAGCGCGAGCAGAGGTGCTGCAACCATCGCACTCCCACGAGCAACGAGGGATCGGTTGCTGAGAAGAGAGGGAAGTCGTGCCAGTGCGATTTGGTTCTTCACCATGCACCCTCCAGCCCACCGACTCTTCGCTTCCTCTTGGCGTTCGATGCATCGGGCCAGTGCAGGCGCCCTGCATCGCCCAAGATCTCACCTCATCGTTTCATCCAACGCTTTCGAGAGCGCGCCAACATCGACGACGGTAAGGCGACTCGTGTCGAGCGAGCAAATCCAGGGTCACTCACCTGCGCCGGGCTCTTCATGGTAGTCGACGCAAGCTGCCCGGAAGTTGTTCCTTACTGGCCCGATGTTGCGTCGGCTAGGTGATGATCCGAAGGCGATCCACGGAATCGGTGGAGCGGTTTGGCCACCGTGAGGTGCGAGGCCTGTCCGGCGAGACCCTCCGCCTGTCGTGAGCAGATAAATCGGTCGGCCATGGCGGCCGAGCCGCACCGTTCTTGTATCTAGTGAGTAGGAGCGGTCAACGATGCGCCAGGCTAAACAATCATTAAGTGGGGTGGGTGCACCGACCGGTCACCCTCGCATCATCATGCGAGCCGCTTGGCCGATGCATCTGAACCGCCGTCGTCGTACTCTCCTGCCGAGGCCCACTATGAGAAAAACCATGATTCGCGGAATCGTCGCTCCGGTCCTGTTCGCACTACTCGTTCTTGCGTCGCCGCGGCTAGCCGTAGCCCAGTGCGATACGACGCCACCCAACCTCACGGCCTTCAACTTCACGCCGACGAGCATCAACACCACCAGCGCCGCGCAGAACGTCACATGCAACATGACGCTCAACGACTCCCCCGCCGGCGTTGCCAGCGCGTCATGCACCTTCCGATTCATCGACTCAGGTACGGGAGCATTCCAGTCGCACGGCTGTAGCACGACGACCGGGTCGGCAGGTGTCTACAGTTGCGTCGTGCCGATGCCCAGATACTCGGCAGCCGGGGTATGGAAAGCGCAAGTCACCGCGGTGGACAACGTCGGCAACACCAGGAACTTGACCGACATCGACCTGCTCATCGCTGGATTCCCCACCGATCTCACGGTGACCTCCGACAGCGACATCGTAGCCCCCAACATCACGGCGCTGAGCTTCACACCCAACGCCGTGACCGTTTCGACCGGTGCGAAAACCGTGACATGCACCATGACGCTCACCGATGCGAAGTCGGGTGTCGACACCGCGAGCTGCTTCTTCTCGGCGCCAACCACCAGCAGCCAGCAAGCCCAAGGGTGCACTTCGAATACGCTCAAGTCTGGTACTCGACAAAACGGGGTGTTCGAATGCGTGTTGACCATCCCGCAGTACGCTGACGCCGGGACATGGACGGCAACTGTGATCGCCACCGATGCTGTTGGTAACAGCGCCGTCTTCGACACTGCGGCGCTTCAAGCCAAGGGACTGCCGGTCAATCTCGCGGTGACCTCGAGCCCGGAAGATATTACCGGCCCCAATCAGACCAGCTTCACCTTCAGCCCAGCGACAGCCAACGCCGGTGCCGGACCTACCACTATCACGTGTACCTTCGGCTTCACCGATTCACCGGCCGGGGTCAGCACGTCATCCTGCGACTTCGACTTCAACGATTTCACGGTCTTCCCGCCGGTCAGTCAGTCGCAAGGCTGCACCGCCACCGCTCTGGCCAGCGGCACAAGGCAAAGTGGAACGATGAGCTGCACGTTCGTCATACCGCGCTACAGCGCGCCGGGGAATTGGTTCGCAACCACCAGCTATACCGATGCGGTGGGCAACAGTTCGACGTTCAATCCAGCCACGCCGCTCAGTGTCACATGTGGTGGTGGCGGCGATCCCGAATGCAACCTGACATGGAGCAACAAGACAACGCTTACCTGGAACGCGATTGCCGGCGCCACACGATACAACGTCTATCGCGGCGATCCCGCCACGCTGCCCAACTACGGCACCTGTCAGAACTCGCGTGATCCAAACCTCACCGACACGCAGTTCGTGGAGACGCAAAACCCATCGCCGGCAGGGAAGGGGTTCACCTTCTTGGTGAGCTATATCAGCGGCGGTGTGGAAAAGGGGCTGGGGAAGCGGAGCAACGGAACGGCGCGAACGGTCAGCCCACCTTGCCCGTAACGAACGGCGCCTGTCAGCACATGTTCGACCAGGGCGTGAGCGAAAAGCTCACGCCCTTTTTCAATGCGTCAAAAGTGCGCGTCGCGCACCACCTGCACATCGCTCACCCAGACACAGCCGGCGTAGTTTTCCAGCAACGGCTGCGAGCGCTCCACGATCCGCATGGCAATGTCGGCCTGCGCGACGACGACGATCATCACGTTGCGGTACAGGTCCGACACGTGCGCCTCGTCGCGGACTCCACG
>CAZAHQ010000551.1:0-3143 GCA_964484415.1 uncultured Acidobacteriota bacterium
TCGCGCCTTCCGTGCGCCGAGCATCATCGAGCGCTTGTTCAACGGTCCGACGCCGGAAGGGGCCGGGTTCCAACTGACCAACCCAGGGCTGCAGTCGGAAGACAGCAAGAACTGGGACGTGGGACTCAAGTACCGCCGAAACAACGCGTTCTTGGAAGCGGTGCTATTCCGCACCGATATCTCCGGCGGAATCGTGCAGTACTTCCTCTCGCAGTCCGAGAAGGATGCATTGCCGCAGGCGACCAAGGATCAGATCGAGTTGTTGGGCGACCTGGCGGACATCAATGTCGTGCAGGAGCGCAACGTCGACAAGCTGCGCTATGAAGGGGTCGAGCTGGCGCTTGGATATCGAACTGACTTCGGAATGACGGTGGGCGGCAACTACACGCACCTGAACGCCAAGCGCCTCGATACAAGCAATCCCCCGACCGGCGACACGTACGGCGACAAGTACGTCGGCTATGTCCGTTGGGAACCGGGTTCGCGCCGCTACTGGGTTGAGTACCGGTTGCGCCACAACTCATCGACGCCGGCCAACCTCGATCCGAATCAATCGGTACCGCCGATCGGTTCCACCTTGCCGGGCTTTACGGTTCATGCCGTGGCCGGCGGCGTGACGCTGTACGAGAAGGGTGGCGTCAAGCACGAGTTGGACCTGTCGGTTGAGAACCTCACCGACGAGTTGTATGCAGAGTTTTCCAACGCGACGTTCTTCCGCCCGGAGCCTGGCCGCAACGTCAAGGCTGCGTATCGGCTGCGCTTCTAACACACTGGCTTGGTAGCGAGTCCAGAGAGACGACTCTGGACCCGTGACTGGTTCACATGGCCCGCGATTGCTGTGAATGCTCACAGCGATCGCGGGCCGGTTTTTTCTGGTGCCTGGTTGGCCGAAGCGGCTCGGCCACGGCAAGATACGCGCGGAGGATGCGATGCGTATCAACCCTCGACTCAGTCGTTTCGGTGCTGCTGCCGCCTTCGCTCTGCTTCTTGTCGCCACTGTCGAACCGACCGTGCTCGCAGACGAGGCAACGGGTTCGGACGTCAAGAAGAAGGCCGCGAAGGTCTGGTCCGACGTCAAAGATGGCGCGCAAAAAGTAGGAAGCGAAGTTGCCGACACCGCCAAGGAGGTTGGCTCCGATGTTGCCGATACTGCCAAGCAGGTCGGCTCCACCGTCGCGGACGCAGCCAAGGACGTTGGCAACAGCGTCGCCGATACGGCGCAAGAGGTTTGGTACAAGGGCAAGCGAGTGGCACGGCCGCTGTGGGAAGACCTCAGCAGGAATGTGACCGAGTTCTGGAACAAGGTCGTCGATTCCAAGGATCGCGAAATCGCGAAACTTCGGAAGGAGAACGAAGAGCTCAAGCAGAAGCTGGCAGCCAAGGAGACGCAGCAATGAAACGCCGTCTGTGGTCCTTGGCATTGGCAGGGGTGCTAACGATGGGCGCGCTGGCATGCACGCCGCCGAAGCGGCCCGGCGACGAGCAGATCCTCAAGGCGGGGAGCGAGCCCGAGCGCGAGGCGTTGCGAGAACGGCGCGAGGAACTCGAACAAGACTTCGATGCCGTGCTGCAGGCAAAGCAGGACGAGATCGACAAACTCGAACGAGAGAACAAGGAGTTGAAGAAACGGCTCGGTCTGTAGGTGGCTGCTCTTTCCGAGAATCGCGCCAACAGGTGGGCGGGTCGGTCCACCGCGCAAACGGGGGTACAAGCCATGACCAAGATGAGAACGTTCGGAACAGCGGTGATGCTGCTGACCGTGGCAGCAGGGATTTGGATCGGTTCGATTCGGAGTGCCGTTGCGCACTGTGATTCCATCAACGGGCCCGTCATCCCAGAAGCGATGGCCGCACTGGAAAAGGGTGACGTCACTCCGATCCTCAAGTGGGTCAAGACGGGAGACGAGGCTGAGATCAGGGCGGCGTTTGCCAAAGCCGTCACGGTGCGCGCCAAGGGCTCCGACGCGAAGAGCCTTGCCGACCAGTACTTCCTTGAAACGTTCGTGAGGATTCACCGCGCCGGCGAAGGTGCGCCATACACCGGGATCAAGCACGAATCGGTAGAGCCGATCGTCGCGATGGCCGATCAGGCACTGACGGACGGTTCAGCGGAGCCAATGATCAAGAAGATCAATGGTCACATGGCAACAGCTATCAAGGAGCGATTCGAAAGGGTGGTCGAAACCAGCAAGCGGAAGAACGAGAGCGTTGCGGCCGGGCGAGAGTTCGTCGAGGCGTATGTCGCTTACGTGCACTACGTCGAGGGGGTCCACAGCGCCATCGCGTCGGCCGGTGATCACCACGCCGATGTTGGGCCCAGTACCGCCAGCCACAAGGACTGAACACTCGACAATCGATGGCGGCGCCATACTTTGCGCTCCTGATTGACCGTGTCGGAGTCGAGACGGACCTAGTATCGTTCCCCTTGCTTGAAGACCGCGACGGGCCGCTCCAGCGTGGTGACGTCGTCGAGTGGGTTTCCTTTCACCGCGACGATGTCGGCGAAGGCCCCCGGTTTGAGCGTGCCGATCTTTCCTTCCATGCGCAGCAATCGAGCATCGACCAAGGTTGCCGATTGGATCGCTCGTAGAGGTGTCATTCCAGCCTCCACATACAACGCAAACTGCCGCGCGTTCAGGCCGTGTGGCTGCACACCGGAATCGGTTCCATAGGCGATCTGCACGCCGGCTCGAATTGCTTTGCGCAGGCTCTCCATCTTCAGCGACTTGATCTGCGCCCCTTTCTCCAACTGGTACGGCTGGTATCCGCCGGCCGCGCCACGCTCCAGCATGTAGACATTGGTGTAGGGGTTGGGAACGATGAACGTTCCGCGCTCCTTGATCAGCGCCAGGCAGGTGTCGTCGAGCATCGAGGCGTGCTCGATCGAACGTGCGCCGGCACGCGTCGCGAGCAAGATCCCGTCGGTGCCGTGGGCGTGCACCGCGACATCGCGCCCCTTGGCACGTGCGGTTTCAACCGCAACACGCAGCTCATCCTCGGTGTAGTACGAAGCGCGCGGGTCGGAACCGGCCGACATCACGCCGCCTGTGGCGAGCAGCTTGATCCAGTCGGCGCCGTACTTGATGTTCTCGCGGACCTTCTTGCGAATTTCGTCCGGGCCATCAGCGATCGCGCGGTAGCGCT
>CAZAHQ010000552.1:0-3140 GCA_964484415.1 uncultured Acidobacteriota bacterium
GCATCCAGCGCTTCGGGTCTGCGTATGCACCGATGGATGAGGCACTGGCTCGCGCCGTCGTCGACATCTCGGGACGGCCCTCGTCGACGGTGTCGCTCGATTTGCGTCGAGAACGAATCGGCGCGCTCTCCTGCGAGATGATCCCGCACCTGGTTCGGTCGCTGGCGCAATCGGCCGGTGTCACGATTCATCTGGATGTGCTGCGAGGAGACAACGATCACCACCGGGCAGAAGCCGCGTTCAAGGCGCTGGCGCTCGCGTTGCGCGCCGCTGTGTCGCGCCTTGGTGATGATGAGATCGCATCCACCAAGGGAGTTCTCGAAGGGTTCGGGACATGAGCGTCGTGATCGTCGATACCGGGATCGCCAACGTCGCTGCCGTGCGCGCCGCGCTGGCGCGTCAGAACGTCACCTCGGTTCTGACGCGCGACGCACGCGTTGTGCAGCAAGCCACGCAGTTGATCCTACCGGGCGTGGGATCTTTCGCCGCCGGTGCCGGCGCGTTGCAAGCGGCCGGACTGATCGGCCCGCTGCGAGAGTGTCATGCACGCGGCGTACCGATGTTGGCGATCTGTCTCGGACTTCAACTGTTGTGCGAGGGGAGCGACGAAGCTCCCGGGGTGGAAGGGCTCGGAGTGATAAAAGGGCGCTGCCGTCGACTCTCCTCCACCGTGCGCTTGCCTCACTTGGGCTGGAACTTCGTCGAGTGTGACGAGCGCTGCCGGCAACTTGCGTCGGGATACGCAGCGTTTGCCAATAGCTATGCATTGTTGGAAGCACCGCGTGACTACCACGCAGCGCGCACACGGCACGGCACGTCGTTCATCGCCGCCGTGGAACGCGACCGCTTGCTCGCCTGTCAGTTTCACCCCGAACTTTCGGGCGCACTGGGTGCGGAACTGCTCTCGGCCTGGTTGGAGGATCGGCGACCGAGGGTTGTGCCGGTCGTGCCACGCGAGCTCGGTGTGACCCGCCGGATCATTCCGTGCCTGGATGTAAGAGACGGTCGTGTCGTGAAGGGGACTCAGTTCGAGTCGCTGAGAGATTCCGGCGACCCAGCACAACGCGCCGCGCTCTATGCCGAGCACGGGGCCGATGAGCTGGTGATGTTGGATGTCAGCGCTTCCCAGGAGGGGCGACTGGCTGCGCTCGAAACCGTCAGACGCGTGCGAGCCGTGCTCGACCTGCCATTGACCGTTGGCGGTGGTGTGCGCAGCGTGGAACAAGCGGCTGATCTGTTGGCGGCCGGAGCTGACAAAGTTGCGGTCAACACCGCGGCCGTGCGCGAGCCGGGCTTGATAGCGACGTTGGCGCAACAGTTCGGTCGTCAGGCGACTGTCATAGCGGTCGATGCACGACGCCAAGCGGCGAGCTGGGAGGTGGTCGTCAACGGCGGCAGACAGGCCACAGGGCTCGACGCCGTCGAATGGTGCGCTGAAGCTGTTCAACGCGGTGCCGGGGAGGTGTTGCTGACCAGCATCGACTGCGACGGAATGCAGCAGGGTGCCGATGCCGCAATGATTGCAGCCGTGTCGCGCCATGTCCCTGTGCCTGTGATCGCCTCAGGCGGCATCGGCAGCGCCGCACACGCGTTGATCGCGTTCGAGGCAGGAGCCGACGCCGTGTTGGCAGCCTCGATCTTTCACGACGAAAAGACAACGGTTGCCGCGTTCAAGCAGGCGCTGCACGACGGTGGCGTGAGGATTCGCCGATGATCGTTCCAAGCATCGACATCGTGAACAATCGCGCCGTGCAATGGCGCGAAGGTCGTGAGTTCGTGCTCGATGGCGGCGACCCACTCGAGCGATTGGAACAGTTCTCAGTATGCGGCGAAGTTGCCGTGGTCGATCTCGATGCGGCGCTCGGACGCGGCGACAACGGTGCGTTGATTCGAGCGATGGTTCGGCGGGCGCCGTGCCGGGTTGGCGGTGGAATCCGCACGCTCGAGTCGGCCCGTGCCTGGCTCGATGCCGGTGCGACTGCGGTTGTTGTCGGGACGGCGGCGACGCCGGAGTTCTGCGCCGCGCTACCCTCACAACGGGTGATCGCCGCGGTTGACGCTCGCCACGGCGAGGTGCTGGTCGACGGCTGGAGAAGCGGTACCGGCCAACACGTGCTCAGGGCGATCGAGCGCTTGGCGCCTCATGTCGGTGGTTTCTTGTTGACGCAGGTCGAGCGCGAAGGGCACATGGCCGGCTTCGATCTCGAACTTCTCGAGCAGGCCCGCAAGGCGGCCGGCAATCGCGCGTTGACGGCAGCAGGCGGGATCTCGACGGTGGAGCAGATCGCGGCGCTCGATCGGCTCGGCATCGATGCGCAGGTCGGAATGGCGCTTTATGCAGGCGTGTTGCCGCTGAGCGATGCGTTCGCGGCTCCGTTGACGAGCGATCGACCCGATCGATTGTGGCCGACCGTGGTGTGTGACGAGGCCGGGCGTGCATTGGGCCTCACGTACAGCAACGCGACATCGCTGGCCCGCGCGATCACCGAACGCCGAGGGATTTATTGGTCGCGTTCTCGCGCAGAACTGTGGGTCAAGGGGGAGAGTTCAGGCAATGTCCAGGAGTTGATTCGCGCCGATCTCGACTGCGATCGCGACGCCGTGCGATTTCTTGTGCGCCAAGACGGGTCGGGCGAGTTCTGCCATCTCGGTCGCCGCGGTTGCTGGCCGGGTCCTTTTACGCTGCGCGATCTGGAGCAGCAATTGGTGCAGCGGCGCGGCAGCCACGATCGCTCATCGCGCACGGTTCAACTGCTGGAGGATCCTGCGCTCTTGGCCGCCAAACTGCGCGAGGAAGCGAACGAACTCGGCCAGGCGGTCGACCGCGATGCCGTGATCCACGAGGCGGCCGATCTGATCTACTTCACGATGGTCGCCTTGGCTCGTCAGGGTCTGACGCTCGATCAGGTCAGCACCGAACTGCAACGGCGCGCGTTGATGGTTTCGCGCCGGCCGCTCGCACCGAAGGAGCCGCAGCCATGAGTTCACAGATTCTCCCGGATCGCTCGCTCGAGGCGTTGTTGAAGCGTCGTGTTGCAGCGGTCGATCCCGAGGCGCTTGCGACGATAGAGCCGATCGTGGCCGCTGTGCGTGCCGACGGTGAGCAAGCCTTGAGGGCCTGTGCAGAACGATTCGGTGAT
>CAZAHQ010000553.1:0-3137 GCA_964484415.1 uncultured Acidobacteriota bacterium
GGGGAGGCCGAAGTCGGTCGCTCCTTTAGTCAGGTCGGCGATCCGATCGTCGGAGAGATTCACGGCAAGCAGCAGCGGCTTGGCGGTCAGGAATGCAAAACCGCGCAGCGTTTTTTGCTCGTCGATGGTGAGGCCGGCCGCGCGCAACGGGATCTCGCTCTCGAGCAAGGGAATCAACTTGGCAAACAGCTCTTTCTCTTTCTTGTCTTCGTCGCGGTGCGTCTTCTTGATGATCCCGTCGAGGCGTTCGAAGCGGCGTTGCGCCACCTCGAGGTCGGCCAACAGAAACTCGGTTTCGAGCAGGCTCAAGTCGCGCGCTGGATTGATCGAGCCCTCGGGGTTTGGTTCTGCGGGGTCGTCCCAGACGCGAAGCACACACAACAAGGCTTCAGCGGTTCGGAGTTGGGTCAGCACCGGGTTATCGGAACGACCGCTGGTTCCACGCTCGACCGCAGGGAAGTCGACGTAGGTGACGGTCGCTGGTGTGGTCTTCTTCGGTTTGAAAACGGCGCTCAGCTTGTCGAGTCGAGGATCAGGAACCCTGCAGATCCCTTTGCGCGTTTCGGCGCGCGCCCCGGCCACGACCTGGGTACCGGTGAGGATCGACCAGAGCGTGGATTTGCCGGAACGGGAGAGGCCACACAGTGCGATTTCCATAGGGTCGCGGATTCTAGCGGCAGTCCGCGGCGCGGCCCACCCGCATCGATCACGCCCCAACAGCGTCACGGGTCTCGGCGCGTCCGCCACAGACCGAGACCAGGCCGCGGACAGCCGCGAAACAGCCCGTGCTACGATCCCGCTCCATGAAAGGTGTCGTTCTCGCCGGCGGTTTGGGGTCGCGGCTATTTCCGCTGACCAAGGTCACCAACAAGCATCTTCTGCCGGTGTTCGACCGGCCGATGATCTACTACCCGCTCGAATGCCTGCGCAATGCTGGCGTCCGCGACGTCATGTTGGTCACGGGCGGCACCTCGGCCGGTGACTTCATGCGGCTCTTGGGCGATGGCCGGTCGATCGGCTTGAACTCGATCTCCTACGCATATCAAGAAGGAGAGCGCGGGATCGCGGACGCGCTGCGCTTGGCGGCACCGTTTGCAGGGCGCGACTCGATCGCTGTGGTGCTGGGGGACAACATCATCGAAGGGAATGTCGCGGCTGCGGCGGAGGCGTTTCGCAAGCAAGGGGGCGGCGCGCGGATCTTGCTGAAGAATGTGCCCGATCCGGAACGATTCGGGGTGGCGGTGTTGGACGGGGGACGGATCACCGCGATCGAGGAAAAACCGAAGTCGCCGAAGTCCAACTTCGCCGTGATCGGAATCTATTTCTACGACGCTACCGTGTTCGAGTTCATCCACTCGCTAAGGCCATCATCGCGCGGCGAATTCGAAATCACCGACGTGAACAATGCCTACCTGCAGCGCGGCGAATTGCACTACGACAAGATCGACGGCTGGTGGACCGATGCCGGCACGTTCGAGTCGCTCTTGCGCGCCAACAACTTGGTGGCCAAGACCGGTGCCAACAAACTCGAAGGACCGTATTCGAGCTGAGGGATTGCTGTGATCGAAGGTGTCATCGTCACCACGCTCGAACCGAAGGCCGATGAACGTGGGCGCCTGGTCGAGCTGTTTCGTCGCGATCAACCCGGGACGGGAAGCTATGGCCAGGTGCATCTCAGCACGTTGTATCCCGGCGTGGTCAAGGCTTGGCACATGCACAGGAAACGAACCGATACAATCGTTTGCGTGCAGGGAATGGTGCGGATGGGGCTTTACGACGACCGAGAAGGGTCCTCGTCGCAATCCGAATTGAACCAGTTCTTTCTCGGTGACCACAGCCCGCTGCGCATCACGGTGCCGCCCGGTGTTTGGTTCGGATTCAAGACACTGGGGACCGCCGAAGCTCTGTTGGTCGTGCTCACCGATCCCGCCCACGATCCCAAATGGCCCGACGAAGAGCGTTGGGACCCGATCATCAACGAGATCCCGTTCGATTGGGAGCGACGCGACCGATGACACGCTTCCAGCGCGTGATGGTGACCGGCGGATGCGGCTTCATTGGATCGAACCTGGTGCGAATGCTGTTGTCCGATACAGCAGCACACATCACCAACCTCGATCTCTTGACCTACGCCGGCAATCCCGAGAATCTGGCCGAGATAGCCGGCGATGCGCGTTACCGATTCGTGCAGGGTGATGTTGCCAACCCGTCGCAGGTCGCCGACGCCGCCGACGGCTGCGATGTCATTCTCCACTTGGCAGCGGAATCGCACGTCGATCGCAGCATCGAGGATGCCGAAGCGTTCATCCGCACCAACGTCTACGGCACGCGCACGATCTTGGAGGAGGGCCGACGTCGCGGTGCGCGCGTCGTCGTGGTTTCCACCGACGAAGTCTACGGGGCACTGCAAACCGTCGACGACGAACCGTTCCGCGAAACCACACCGCTCGCTCCCAACTCTCCGTACTCGGCCAGCAAGGCGGCCGGCGATCTATTGGCGCGCGCCTATCACCACACGCACGGCACCGATGTGATCGTGACGCGCTGTTCCAACAACTACGGTCCCTATCAATTCCCCGAGAAGTTTCTGCCGCTGATGATCACGCGCGCGATGCGCGGCGGCGATCTGCCGATCTATGGCGACGGGTTGTATCGACGCGATTGGTTGCACGTGGCCGACCACTGCCGCGGCATTCTGTTGGCGGCCGAGCGCGGCCGAACCGGGCAGGTCTACAACTTCGGCACCGGTGACGATTGCACCAACCTCTCGATTCTCGAAACGGTGATCCGTTTGGTGGGGGAGGAGATCGGTCCGGTTGCGTCGAAGACAGTGCGCGTACCCGATCGACCCGGCCACGATCGTCGCTACTGCGTCGATGCCGCATTGGCCCAACGCGAACTTGGTTGGTCGCCGTCGGTCGAACTCGAGAACGGCCTTCGCGAGACCGTCCGCTGGTATCGCGATCAGAGTCGCTGGTGGCAACGCATCGTCTCCGGCGACGATCTCGTCGATCGCAAGTCGGCCCGGCATGTTTGACCGGGTTGTGGCTCCGCATTAGCATCCCGGCTCTTCACCGGTCCGGGGCGTGGCGCAGCCTGGTAGCGCACCTGCTTTGGGAGCAGGGGGTCGGAGGTTC
>CAZAHQ010000554.1:0-3134 GCA_964484415.1 uncultured Acidobacteriota bacterium
TGCGCCTACGCGGAGATCCTGTCGGGGCTCGAAGCCGTCGGCCGAGACCGAACGATCGCGGCGGCAGATACCCTGGGCAACTGGGGACTCGTCCACTTTCGGGGCGATATCGCGCGCTCGGAAGCGCTGTGCCGCCAGGTCCTCGAGTTGCACCGCACGATTCAAGGCGATGAGGCGGTCGGGCCGACCATCACGTTCAATCACGCAGGCGCCTTGCTGGCGCTGGGCCGTTACGCGGAAGCCGAGCCGCTGCTCGAGGAAACAATCCGAAAGGCGTCGGCCAGACGGGAGCGGCGCATCGAGGTCGACGCCATGATGAGGCTCGCGGAGCTCTACATCGAACAAGGCGAGCTCGCGCGCGCCGCTCATCAATTGGACCAGCTAACACCGTTTCTCGAGGACCCGAGTTTCGACAGCCTTCGTTGGGCACAGTACAGCTACTGCAAGGGGCGGCTGGCTGAGGCGCGTGGCGACATCACCTCTGCCAGAGTGCTGTACTTGGAAGGTGCCAAGAAATTCGATGAAAACACCTTGAAGCTTGCGATCAATGTTTCGACCCTGATCGGCCTGTCGCGAACCGAGCGTGCGCTCGGCAATTCCAAGGCGGCGCTCGAAGCTGCCGGCCGCGCGCTGAGTCTCTCGGAGTCATTCGTGGAGAAAGGCGCGCCTTCCTACCTGATCGGCCTGTCGTTGGTGGCGCGTGGCGATGCAGAGCAGATCTCCGGCTCTCATGACTCCGCCCGCGCGACCTTCAGGGCAGCGGCGGAACACCTGAGCCGAACCCTTGGCACCAACCACCCAGCGGCGCTGGAAGCTTTCCGGAAAGCGGCGCCTTAGCCTCTGGTTCGTGGATTTTTTCACTCTTGGACGCCCCTGTGTCGGGTTTGCCCCACCGTTTCCGATCTCCCAGATGAGTGCCGCTGCCGCGCGCCAAGCCGGACCGGGAGATCACCCCAGGGAGATGACCATGAAGACGCAACCGAGATGCGCAGTCCAAATCAACCCTGCCCACCGAAATGCCGGCAAGCTCGCCGTGCTGCTACTCGGTCTGGGCGTGCTCGCTCTCCTGTGCAGCGCCGCCGTACATGCGGCGGTACCGCCCACGCGCGTCAACTACCAGGGGGTGCTGCGCGATCAAAACGACAAGCCGCTCTCCGGCACATACGACATGTTGTTCCGGTTCATGGATGCTTCCACAGCTGGCACTGAGATCATGATCGACCAGCATGCTGCGATCACCGGGAACTCAATCACGGTCTCGGGCGGGCTCTTCAACACGCTGCTCGGCTCGGGCACGGTAACGGATGGGAGCGGGGCCGGAACGTACACATCGCTCGATGCGGTGTTTCGCGATTACGGAAGCGTGTGGCTCGAAGTCAAGGTCGGCAGCGAAACGCTGAGCCCGCGAACACAGATACAGTCGTCGCCGTATGCGTTGAACGCGACGCAAGCGACCAACGCCACACAACTCAACGGCAAACCCGCGAGCGGCTATCTCGACACGTCAAGCGCAGCACAGACGAAGGTAGGGCAACTCAATCTAGCAAGGCTCGATGTCCAGGGTTCCGCAGACAACGTGGCGCTACTGAACATCAGCAACCCTGCTCTCAATGGGTTCGGCCTATACAGCTTCGCGCTGTACGCCGGTGTGCAAGCGCAGGGTGTCACCTATGGCGTGTCCGCGTCTGGCCAATCGGCTGGCGGCAGGTTCGCAAACGACGCCGACGGCGGTGGGGGCATCGCGACACTGGGCGGTTTCACGACAGGTGTCTACGGGTCCGGACTCACCGCAGGAGGAAAGGGTGTCGTCGGTGAAGGGGAGCAGGTTGGGATCGAGGGAATCGCAAACGGATATACCGGTCAATCTTGTGTAGCTGGCGACTTCACTGGCTACGGACCTGTCAGTACTGGCGTGCGAGCCAGGGCCGCTACCGGTGGCGAGTTCACGTCGACAGCGTCACCGGGACTCTCGGTTCGGCTCGCTAACGCCTCGGTCGGCGTGAATGCCGCTGGTGGATTCAAAGGTCTCGTCGCATCGGGAACCTCGATCGCTGTGCAGGGAGATGGTGGTGATCGAGGTGGCCAATTCACCGCCAGCAATCCCGGGCAGATTGGCGTCTACGGTTCGGGGCCAGGGGTTGGAGTCTACGGGAGAGGAGGCACTGCCGGCGGGCAGTTCGTAAACGCCGGAAACGGTGCGAATGCGTCACTGGCGACGGATGGCAATGTTGGCGTTTCGGCCTTCGGGCCGTCGGCTGCGAGCTACTTCTCCAACGGCTCGCCCTGGTTTTCGTACGCGTACCTTCCCAGTGATTCTCGCGGCATTCTCGCCTACGGGTCGGCGATTGGAGGGGAGTTTCGCAACTTCAGCTCGAGCGCGTGGGCGAGCGTTGGTACGTCGTCGTACAAGATTCAAGGAAGCGGATCTGTTTCGTTTGTGCAAAACCATCCGACCGATGCGTCAAAGGTGATTGTCTACGCGGCGCCGGAGGGCGACGAGGTCGCTGTCTATACGCGCGGCTCTGCACAACTGGTCAATGGCGAGGCGAGGGTCGCACTTGGTGAGACGTTCGCGCTCGTCGCCAATCCCGACATCGGCTTGACGGCGACCACGACGCCCCGCGGCGAACCGCTTCCGCTGGCGGTCGTATCGGTGAGCCCGAGTGAGCTGATCGTGCGAGGACCGAGTGGATCGAGCGCGGAGTTCGACTACATGGTGTGGGGACTTCGTATCGGCTTCGAGGAGCAGAGCATCGTTCAGCCGAAAGCCAATGACGCGAAGATCCCGTCGATGCATCAGCATGAACAGTTCTTTGCAAGCGATCCGTCGCTACGCCAATACACGTCGCTGGCGCGCTTCCAGGGAATCGAGTCGAGACTGCGCGGACGTATCCACGTCGACCTCTCGCGCGCTGGTCAGTTGCGAGACGCGGTGGGTGTCTTCGCCTACCAGGAGCCGCGCGCGGATCTTCAGCCGGAGGCGCTGCGTGCCGCTCCCCTCTCCGGCCCTTTGCCCCAAACTCCACCTGCTTCGACCACGGTTGAGTCAACTGCAGGCCCGAGCGCCGCGACCACGAATCCGACGGCGGCCATTGCTACTCTGCCTTCGGTTCTCCCGATCGATCGAAGCGCAG
>CAZAHQ010000555.1:0-3103 GCA_964484415.1 uncultured Acidobacteriota bacterium
CTTGATCTATTCGGCCGTCTTGATCTGCAACAGCCCCGGCCCGACGCCCCACAGCAATCGCGACTTTTCGACCAGGATCTCGGTCGGCGTGTAGAACTGCCGCAAGATCTGATCGTCACTGGCCAGGCCCAGGGCGCGCAGGAAGACCGACCCCAAGAACTTGCGCTTGCGATCGATCCGAATGTGCAAAAGCTGCTTCTGGTCGTACTCGAACTCAACCCACGCGCCGCGATACGGGATGATCTTCGCCATGTAGGTGGTGCGATCGGGCGAGGCTTGGAAGAACACTCCGGGTGAGCGATGCAACTGCGACACGATGACTCGCTCGGTGCCGTTGATCACGAACGTGCCGTTGTCCGTGAGCATCGGGATTTCACCGAAATAAACTTCTTGTTCCTTGATGTCGCGGATGCTCTTGGCGCCGGTCTCGGGGTCCTTGTCGTAGACCACCAAGTGCACGGTGACTTTGAGCGGAACGTTGAAGCTCATGCCGCGGGCCTGACACTCGTCCATCGTGTACTTGAACTTCAAACCGACCGGCTCGCCGCACTCTTCGCAGATCTCGATCGTGTTCTTGATCAGTTCTCCGCTATAGGGCGAGATGATATCGGCGGCCTTCGCGTCGCGAACGATGAACGGCCGCTTGGTCGTTGGGCAGACCATGCGTAGACGCTCGATGCCTTGCAATCGATCGCACTTGCACGCCCAGGTGCCGATCGAATAACTGATGAACTGCAGACTGCAGGTGTCGCGGAAGTCTTCGATCGGAAAGATCGACTTGAACACCGCTTGTAGACCGACATCTTCACGATCTTCTGGTGCGGTGTACATCTGTAAGAACCGCTCGTACGAACGCTTCTGAACCTCGATCAGGTTCGGCACCCGAATACTGGTCGGGATCTTGGAGAAGTCGTGTCGAACGCGCGGCATCTTTTCAGCGGTCGCCATATCGGGTCACCCTCTCGCCGGGAACGCGCTGGAGAAATACGCAGAGCCACCCCGGGAGCCCATCGGCTGGGCTTCGGAGAGGCTGACGACTGGACGATTCGCAAGAGTCGTCACAGCTCCTTGGCGGGCACACCACTCCGTCCCGAGGGCGGAGTGGTGGGGCCGATTGCGACTCCGGCCGATTAGCGGCAACAGCCGCCATACGCCTGAGTCGCACAACCGAGGCCTCACGTGAGGCACCGGTTACTTGATTTCGACGGTTGCGCCAACTTCCTCGAACTTCTTCTTGATCGCCTCGGCGTCAGCCTTGGTGACCCCTTCTTTGACGGCCTTCGGCGCCGCTTCGACCAGGTCCTTGGCTTCTTTCAGTCCGAGGCTGGTGACTTCACGCACGACCTTGATGACGTTGATCTTCTTGTCCGCCGGAGCGGCCTTGAGGATCACGTCGAACTCGGTCTTCTCCTCGACGACAGCGGCTGCTGCCGCCGGACCGGCCGCAGCGACAGCTACCGGCGCGGCAGCCGAGACGCCCCACTTCTCCTCGAGCATCTTGACCAGGTTGGCGGCTTCCATAACCGAAAGTCCGCTGAGGGTCTCCGCAATTCCATTCAGATCTGCAGCCATTGCTTGGATCTCCCTACGGTCGACGAGCAGTCAACCGTCGATTTCAAGTTCATCTCACCAGCGCGCGCCGAGTGAATTCGGGCGCTCCATGTTTTGTCGTCTCAAGCCTTCGCTTTTTCGGAAATCACACGCGCGACCTGCGTACCGGGCGTCGCCAACAACCTCACCAACTGACCAGCCGGGGTTTGCAGCAACGCCAACAGCGTCGCGCGAATCTCGGACAGGCCGGGGAGCGAGGATACGAACTTGACGCCAGCCGCATCGACCGCTTGCTTCTGTTCGACCATACCGCCCTTGATCACGACCAGCGGGTGATCCTTGGCGAAGTTGACCAGTCCCTTGGCGGTCGCCACGGGATCGGTCGGGTGATACACGATCGCTGTCGGACCGCGGAAATGGTTGTCGAGCTGCTCCGTCGGCTTGCCGGTAGCGGCACGCCGCGCGAGTCGGTTCTTGACGACACGAATGCGCGCACCCTCCTTGCGAAGCGTCGCGCGCAGCTTGTTCACATCGTTGGAGGACAGCCCCGAGAGGCTGATCAGATACAGGGAATTCGCACCGGCCAGAACCGCATCGATCTGTGAGATCTGCGCTTCTTTCTGTGCTCGAGTCTTGGGCATATCAGTGCCTCCTGCCTCAGTGCTTGTCGGCCGCGACGAGGCCATCGACCTCGGCGAGATCGAGTTGGACACTGGGGCTCATCGTCGTGGAGACGTAGGCACTCCTCACGTACTTACCCTTCGCAGCCGCTGGCTTGGCTCGTTGGATCGCGGTGACGAATGCCTTCAGGTTGTCGAGCAACTGGTCGGGCGTGAAAGAACGCTTCCCCAAGATGCCGTGGATGATCGAAGTCTTGTTGACGCGAAACTCGACGCGCCCACCCTTGATGTCATTGATCGCTTTGCTGATGTCGACCGTGACCGTACCGGTCTTCGGGTTGGGCATCAGGCCGCGCGGCCCGAGCACCTTTCCGAGTTTACCGATGTCGCGCATTACGTCAGGAGTCGCCACCACCGCTTCGAAGTCAGCGAAACCGGCTGTGAGCTTCTCAACCGATTCGGGGCCGGTCATGACGATGTCGGCGCCTGCAGCCTGCGCATCTGCGCTGCGGTCGGGCCCGCAAATCGCCAGCACTCGCACCGTTTTTCCGGTGCCGTGTGGGAGCACAACAGTGCCACGCACCATTTGATCGGCGTGACGCGGATCGACACCCAAGAGCATGGCGATCTCGAGTGTTTCGTCGAACTTCGCCCAGGCAACCGACTTCAATACCTGAACCGCTTCGTTCAACGTGTGAGGCCGCTTTTCGACTTTGGCTGCTGCTGCCGAGTACTTCTTTCCGTGTTTGCCCATTAGTCGACGACCTCGAGCCCCATGCTGCGGGCGCTGCCTTCGATCGTTCGCATCGCGGCGTCAAGGTTGGCCGCGGTCAAGTCCGGGGTCTTGAGCTTGGCGATCTCGGCGACCTGCTTGCGCGATACCGTGCCGACCTTCTTTCGATTCGGCTCGCCAGAACCCTTTTCGACTCCGG
>CAZAHQ010000556.1:0-3099 GCA_964484415.1 uncultured Acidobacteriota bacterium
ATGGCCCCTGCGTTGCGGGGGCTGGAAGAAAGCGCGGCAAGAGCAGCGAGCGGGGCACGCGAACCGTGCGGCCGCGGGGAACATCGGCGCCCGCGATTCCGTTCGCCGTGGCGATCTGCTTCCAGTTGTCGCCGTCACCCGTAAACCAGACGGCAACCTGCCACAATCCCTCGCCCAGTGTGGCCGCCCGCGCCTGATGTGGGTCGTGGACCCACGCCTCCTTGCTGAATCGATCGGCAGGAAAGATCGTGCGCAGCGCAATGTAGCGATACTCCTCGCGCAGCAACTCCCACGGCACGCGGATCACGGTGGTGCTTCCGGTTGGAGCGGGGAGCGTCACGTCAGGATTGGCAGCGACCAACGCCCCGGCGCGCGCGGGATCACCTCCAAAACGCTTCGCCAGGTCGGGGAACTGTTCACCTTGGTCGGGCGTGACGCTGAGTTCGATCTCCCGCCCATCGATCAATGAGACCGCAGCCCCCTCGTCGATGAGGAGGAGATGATCATCGGTGTCGGCTGCTGAATCCGCGTCATCGGAAGGCGTCTGTGGTTTTGCGCTGCTGGCGTCGTCGGCCTGCACGACGCGCGCGGTCGGTTTGGGTGCCGGCGGCTTGGCGGCCTGGGAGATCACCAGACCGGAGGCCGATAGCGCTGCAAGCACTGCGATCGCGCGATGCTTCATGCCGCGGGCTCGCTGCGAAAGCCGCGCCGTTCCAGTGCGGCGGCGGCGTTGAGCAACGTGGCCTCGTCGTAGTGCCGCGCCATCAACTGCACACCGACCGGCAACTGCCCTTCGGTTCGCGGCGCGGGCAGCGAGATCGCGGGATGTCCACTCAAACTCGCCGGGACCGTAAACAGATCGCAGCGATACATCTGCAGCGGGTCCTGGAGTTTTTCACCGAAGCGAAAGGCGGGGGACGGCGCCGTCGGCATCAAGAGCAGGTCGTCGCGCGTCATCAAGCGATCGAGCTCTGCGTTGAATGCGGTCCGAGCGGCCTGCGCTCGGTCGTAGTAACGATCGTGGTAACCGGCACTCGAGACGAACGTTCCCAACAGTATTCGGCGCTTGACCTCCGGTCCGAGTCCTTCGCCGCGCGAGTTGGCATAAGTAGCGGCCAATGTCGTGGCGTGGCTGCGTTGTCCATACCGAATTCCATCAAAGCGCGCGAGATTGGACGACGCCTCGGCGGCCGCCAACACGTAGTAGATCGACAGTGCTTCGTCGGCATAGGGCAACTCGATCTCGTGTAGCTCGGCGCCGGCCTGCGCGAGTTGTTGTGCCGCCGACTCGACGGCCGCTGCGACACGCGCGTCGATGTCACCAGGAGTGAGTGCGCCGCGCCAAACACCGACATGCCGGCCACGGACGTCATCGTGCAGCGCGGATTGGTAGGACGGTACAGGTTGTGGATCGCAGCGGTCGTCGCGATCGTCGGGACCGGCAATCGCCTGCAGCGCCACGGCTGCATCCTCGACGCTCGCGCTGAGCGTCCCAATTTGATCGAACGACGAACCAAACGCTACCAAGCCCCAGCGCGAAACACGCCCGTAGGTAGGTTTGAGTCCGACCACGCCGCACAACGCCGCCGGTTGGCGCACCGATCCGCCGGTATCGCTGCCGAGTGCCAACGGCACGTGGCCCGCCGCCACGACCGCCGCCGATCCGCCGCTCGATCCGCCCGATACGCGGGTCGGATCGTGAGGGTTGCGGACCGGGCCGTAGGACGAATTCTCGTTGGAAGATCCCATCGCAAACTCGTCACAGTTGCTCTTTGCCACGATCACGGCACCCGCGGCGCGCAAGCGTTGCACCGCGGTTGCCTCGAACGGCGAGACGTAACCGCTTAGCAAACGGGATCCGCATGTAGTGGGGAGTTTTTCGGTACAGATGTTGTCCTTCACCACCACCGGGACTCCCGCGAGCGGCCCGACCGATTCTCCGGCTTGAAGTCGCCGATCGATGGCGCATGCCTCGGCAAGAGCGTCTCGCGAGAGTTCGTGGACAACGGCATTCAGTGTCTGCTCGCGGGCCAACCGCGACAACGCGGCGCCGATCACTTCCTCGGCGGTAGTGCTGCCCGAGAGAATCGCGGCGGCAAGTGCCTGAGCGGTGCTGCCAACCGTCACCCGATCACCCGCGGCACGATGAAGTACCCCTGCTTGGAGTCGGCCGCCGGCGTCAACGCATACCGCTGCGAAAGCGAGGGCTCCACGCGATCGCCGCGATAGCCGCCGGATCGAGCGTGCGGTTCGGACGGAAGCGACGCCTCAACGGAGTCGATCCGCTCGACGTGAGCCAGCACCGACTCGAGTTCGCGTGTGAGCGCGGCAGCCTCGGCAGGCGTCAATGCGATCCGCGCAAGGGCGGCGATTCGCTGCGTCTGTTCAAGGTCGAGCCTCGGCATCGACAGATGGTAGCCAGCGCGCGTGCGAAAAACTACCGAATCGGCAGGAGTCCCGGCTCGCGCTAGAAGAACGGTGTGATCCTCACGACGACCTCGCGCCCCTCGTCGGCCTTCATCGACATATCGAACGAGAATCCGGAGCCGAGTGCGATCTCGTCGATCGTTGCGGCCGGGCTCGAGGCTCCATCGCGCAAGAGTCGCGCTCCCATCAACAGCTTGCCGGCCTCGATCCGGCGCGAGGTCAGTTCGACCGAAACACGCTCCGTGGGCGCGCTACCGCCGCTGTTGAAACCCAACTCATAACGCGTCGTCGAGCCGACCAAACCGCCAAGGCGATGCTGTTCCAGGAGGTATTCGCCGCCGCCGTCACGAGCCACGACCTCGACCACGAGGTCGATCGGTTCGGCGCCGGGGAGGATTTGCGAGAGCGTCGGTACTTCTTCCCATGAGCCCCCGATTGCCGCGACGAGCGAGGCGCGGCTCCTCGTGTCGCGCCACAACTCGGTCAACGCGGTTCGTCCAGGCGTCACGGTGAGCGTGCGCGCTGTGAGAGTCGGTCGCTGCTTAGGAGGGCGCACCTCGGACTCGAATCGAAGCCACAGTCGATTGCCGAGTCGGTCGGGGCGGGGCGATACGACCAGCCCCACCATCACCGCTCCATCCTCGGTTTCCAGCGGCGCAGCAAACGCGAGTT
>CAZAHQ010000557.1:0-3098 GCA_964484415.1 uncultured Acidobacteriota bacterium
CCAGTCACTGTTCGCAACGAACAGGTGCAACGCACGCTCGTAATAGGCGAGCGCCTGCTGACGATCCCCCTGCCATCTCCAATACCAACCGATCCGTCGCAACGTCTGTGGGATCGCAGCTGCGTCCCCCGTTTCCTCGTGAATCGCCAAGGCGTCGGTGTACGCATCGATCGCCTGCTTGTCGAATGCGTTGTAAGCAGCAAGGCCGACATCGGAGAGTGCTCGACCTTGCTCGCGGCGCGCGCCCACGGCGCGCCAACCGGCGAGCGCAGCGGCCGCGGCCTCGCGCGCGCCTTTCGAATCCCCGAGAGCGAGCGACTCATCGAGCACGACGCTCCAAGCGAAGGCGGCGCCGTCTTGTGCGCCAAGCGCGACAAACTCGGGCGGCAGCTTGCGGAGTAGGAGCATCGCGGCGCGCCGGCCATCGTCGTCACCGGATCGATGCCATGCGGCGCGCGCATCGCCCAGCCGCGCATACAGCGCGGCCCGTTCGGCATCACCCGGTCGGGCCGAGCGCGCGGCGTGGAGCACAAGTTCGAATCTGCTCTTGCGTGTCTCCTCGATCGCGCGATTCGTTACACGCACGCGGTATCGGCCGCCCTGCGTGACGATCGCGAGCCGCAGTGCCGTGGCGCCGTCGAATCCGTCCTCCGCTTGCGCCGCGATCGTGCCGTCCGCTCGTTCGAGTACCACCCGAAGGTCGCCGTAAGGCCTTGTCGCGCCGATCTCGACGTACGTTCCAGCGCCGACGTTCAGGTCGAACGCGAGCCCCTCCACGCCGGGTACATCGAGATCGAGTTGTCGACCGGGCTCGAGCAGTGTGATCCCCGCGGAATGAGTGTGGCGAGTCGTAAGTTCGCGCGACGCAACGAGCGTCTCGTCTCGGGAGAGCACAAGCACGAGCGCGAGCGCGAGCACTCCTGGGAAGAGCGGCGTGCGGTGCTCCGCCATAGAACTGTGGCGCGCCGCCATCGCGCTAGCGTGAGCGCACGCCGGCCAAACCGTCGCGTACACGAAATGAAAACCACTGGGCCGGCGTCTGTGCTGAGGCGCCTTCTGGCGCAAGCAACAGAACGTAGTCGTCGACGGGTAGGGACTCGAGCGGGATTCGCACGCGAACCGAGCGTCCACTGCCGTCGCGCTCCGAATGGCCGGCACGACCTGTCCAAGTGATCGCGTCTTCGACCGTCCGCACCGTGACCGCAAAAGGTCCGTCCGGTGTCGCGGTGGCGAGTTCGAGCACGAGTTCTACATCGGTTGGCTCGTTGCCGCGCTCCACCGTCGGGATGCCGCCACCGGAGCGCAATGAAAGCGCGGGGAGTGCCAGCGCAATCACGGAGCGTCTCGGCTTCTGAGCTTCGTCGGGTGAGTGGTCTTTGGATGAGCCGAACCGAGCGGTGCCGGCATCCGGTGTTGTCGATGTGGCGATCGAGGTGTTGGTATCGACCGTCGCTGAGAACCGACGGATCGCCGCACCGATCGACACCACGCCGATCACGATGGCGGCTGCCAGAGCGACCTGTGCCTGTCGCGAGCGTGGCCAACGTATCGGCCGAGCCGTCCGCGCCACGATGCCGCGTCGATCGCGGATCCTGTGTCGCAGCTCGCGGGCGACGGCGAATCGCGTGCGATGCGCTGGGATCGAGAGGTAGTGGCGTTCCATCCGCTCTCGCTCGGCTGGCTGGAGCCGATCGTCGAGATAGTCGTCAATCAGCGAATCCTCGAACGCCACAAGCTCCGCGAGGGTCTCGTCATCACCGAAATAGCGAGCCTCCAGCGCTTCGCGCTCGTCTTCAGCAAGGTCTCCGAGCAGGTACTTGCGAGCCGTCTGGACATCGAGCGTCATGATCGTGCGCCCTCCATCAACAGTGATGGAAACCTCGAAAACGTTTCGCGGGCCCGTGCGTTCATGCGATCAGATTTCCCGGGTCGGCCGCTGCGTCGCGGCCTTCAGTTGAGTGCGGACGCACTCCTCGAGTCGGTCGCGCAGGCGCTGCACACGGCTGCGCAAGGCGTTCTCGCCCAGGCCGTGCTCCGTTGCCAGCGCTCGTCGCGCCTCGATCTTGTCCCGGCCAGGCGACCCCGTGTAGTACTCGAGAACCAAGGATCGGGCCGACTCCGTAAGAGTCTCCAGGCAATGATCGAGGTAGGTCGCAAGCGCCGTTTCCGAGTCGATAGTCGGGTCCGAGTCGGGCGCGGCAGCAACCTGCATCGCGCCGGAATCCGTGAGCGGTTCGAAGCGCCTGGCGCGCCACGATTCGCGCAGGACCATGCGAGCGATTCCCAGAGCGAAGTCCGAAACATCCTGGACCGCGTGTCCTTCTCCAAGCCGTCGGGCTACCCGATCCAAGGTCTCATCCGCGGCGTCGTCAGGTGCGCCGACCCCTCGCCAGCCGAAAAATCGCACGAGGGTTCGCCGCAGTTGTTCGAACGCGGCCTCGCCCCTTTGAGGGTCGGGGTCGAGTCTTGCGAGCAGTGTCTCGTAGCCGAGGGCCATTGGGCGCGACATCGCAGCCGGCCGGGGTCGACGATCCTTGCCAGCGTTCAAGACCGTAGCCCGAGACGGGTCATCGACCGCACGGCGGGAATTAGTACCGCGACGATCTCGAATTGACAATCGGCCTACCCCTCTGCCTGGCCTGGACTTCCAAGGGGCCAAAGAAATCCGCGACACGAAATCGGGACTCGCGACACCTCGGGTTGGAGGTAGCTGGGAAACACGGATCGCTAACGCAGGCTCGACCTGCCATGAGGAGAGGAATCATGAAGGAAACGTTCAAACTGCTCGGTATCACGGCGGCACTCGCAGTGGTCGCAGCGGGAGTCCCCGCTGAAGCGAAGATCGCTCGGAACGGCGTTGCGACCAACCGGGTTGTGGTCAACAAGCTAGCGGTGAACAAGATTGCGTCCAACAAACTGGCGACCAACAGGCTGGCGGGCAACAGGTTGGCGGCGAACAGGTTGGCTGCCAACAAACTTGCGGGCAACAGGTTGGCGGTGAACAAGTTGTCTGCCAACAAACTGGCTGGCAACAGGTTGGCTGCCAACAAGCTGGCGGCCAACAAGCGCACACTCAACGGCCAAAGCCTCAACAAGAT
>CAZAHQ010000558.1:0-3091 GCA_964484415.1 uncultured Acidobacteriota bacterium
CAGCTTGACCAACGCAGCGGCCCACGCGCTGTTGAAGGTGTTGGAGGAACCGCCGCTGCATGCGGTGTTGATTTTGATTGCGTCGGCACCGTGGGCGCTGCCGGTGACGGTGCGATCGCGGCTGACGGCACTCCGTTTTCGCGCGCTGCCTCAGGAGATCGTGCTGACGCTGTTGGTGGCCGGCGGGATGAACGCGACCGATGCGGCGGCGCGCGCGGCGCTCTCGCGCGGCAGTGTGGCGCGCGCGTTGGCAATCGATCCGGCGCAGGAGCGCGAGCGGCTGGCGCTGTGGTGTGATGTATTGGAGCGGCTCGCGCGCGGCGAGCGAGCGGCGGCGATCGCCGTGGGAATGAGCGAACGCGTGACCGGCGATCCGGACGCGGCGCGTGCCGCGCTCGAGCAGTTGCTGGATGTGTTGCGGGATGGGGTGGCCGCACATACGGGGAGTGCCCCGTTGGTTTTGACGCGGGAACAAGCAGAGCGGTTGGCACCACTAACGCCACGATTGTTGGGCCCAGCCGGGGATCGCGCGGCGTTGGTCGAGCGGTTGCGCGCCGAGCTGGTGATCTTCAACCGCAACCCACGGCTTGCGGTCGAAGGGGCTGTGTTGGCACTCGGTGGCGCATTGCATGCTTCCGACCTACCTGCGATATAGAGGCCGGCATGAGACGAATTGAATCAGCAGGGAGAAGATCATGAGCAGCAACGATCCGAAGCGCCCTCAAACGGCGCAGCAGCAGACGGTGTCGATCAAGATCAGCGATGAAGTGCACAAGGGTGTGTATGCCAACCAAGTGATCATTGCGCACAGTCGCGATGAGTTCGTGATGGATTTCGTTGCCGACTTCCCCCCTGGTGCGCAGATCGTGGCGCGTGTGATCACCTCGCCGGCCCATGCGGCCGCGTTGTTGGAAGCGCTGGGCGAGAACTTGCACCGCTACGAGCGTGCGCACGGGGCGGTACCGCGGCGCGCGTCAAGTCCGCCCGCGTCGGCTTGAGGAGTCACGCATGGATCGGCCACTGCTGAATTCGCAAATTCACGATTACCTGACGCAGTGGGTGCCGGCGCGCGATGCGATTGCCAGCGAGATGGAAGCGATCGCGGCGCAGCGCAACTTTCCGATCATCGGCCCGCTGGTCGGGCAACTGCTGTTCACGCTGGCGCGAACCCATCGCGCCAAACGGGTGTTCGAGATGGGGTCGGGGTTCGGGTACTCCACCTGGTGGTTTTCGCGCGCGGTTGGGCCCGAGGGGGAGGTCGTGCACACCGACGGCTCGCTGGAGAACAGCGCGCGAGCGCAATCGCTCTTGGAGCGCGCGGGCTTGTCGCAGCGTGTGCGGTACGCGGTGGGCGACGCGCGCGAATTGCTGGCGCGCGAGTCGGGCCCCTTCGATGTGATCTTCTGCGACATCGACAAAGAGCAGTACCCCGAGGTTCCCGAGCTTGCGGTGCCGCGCTTGCGGCGCGGTGGCCTATTGATCTTCGACAACATGCTCTGGTCCGGCCGCGTTCTCGACGCCGATCACGAAGCCACCGACTCCACCCGCGGCGTCCAACAGATCACGCGCCTGCTCTTCGCTCACCCCGAACTGGCCACCACGATCATCCCCCTCCGCGACGGCGTCTCCGTCTCCGTAAAACTCTAACCCCGCCCGAGTTGGTCTCTGCGTTAGCGGATTTTGGAGAGGAGGGAGGTCATCAGGCGGTCGCGTTCGTCGGCGCGGAGTTTGCCGGACTCGAGCGCGTGCCAGACGTAGCGGATCTCTTCGAGGAATTGGCGATAGGCGACCGGCATCGGGCCGCTATGATGATCGAAGTAGTGCATCGCTTCGCTGTACAACTCGTCCAGCTCCGCCTCACCGCTGGCGAAGCGTTCGGCGATCCGCATCAGCTCGGTCCAGTCGGCGTCAGCGCTCATCGTCGGATCCGATCGTCAGCGTTCATCGTCGGATCCGATTGTCAGCGTCCCCTGCCCCAGATCCAATGTGAACGTCGCATCGCCGATCACATCCAGACCGAGAAACCCCGCGACAGCGACACCGCCAACGCGGGTCCGCTCGCTCAAGTCGATCACCGGTTGGTCCGGCAGCGGATGCGACCACGCCCCCAACGCCACGCGCGCCGATGAGAGACGGCCCGACAACGGCACCGCACCGCCGTAGCCGCGCGCCTCGCCCGCCCCGCCCACGCGCACGTCGCCAAACTGCTCGGCAGCCGCGTAGTCGATCATGGTGCTGCTCGCGCCGGTGTCGAACACCATCCACCCCTCGAACCAGCCACGCGGGCTCGACAGCGTCACCGGCACCAAGAGTTGTCCTTCGACTCGCAAGATCGGTAACGACGATCGGTCGCTCGGCCACGGCTCGGCCGCACGCGGGTCGGGATCGTCACTCACCGCGACAGCGGTGCTGAGTTGCGCACGATTCTCGCCGCGCCCCACCGCGATCTGCAGCCCCCCCAACAGATCCACCCCTGCGATCGCGCGATAGATGCCGATCGGATGCAGCGAGCTCGCCGCCATCGTGCCGAGCCCATCGCGAAACACGATCGGTCCGAAATCGACCCTCGGCACCAACCCGCGGCGCACCGCGTGCTCGCGATCGCCCCCGCCGCCGATCAGCGTCGCGTCGACCAACTCGCGAAACCCGATCTTCTTTTCGATCGTCGGCGAGAGATGCAAACCCGACGCACCGCTATCGAGCAACACCGGCACGTTGCGTTCGGTACCGAGTCCACAGGTGGCGATCAACCCCTGGCGGCGTCCGGCGCGTTCGCTGTACACCGTGTATGGAATCGCCCCCGGTAACTCCTCGCGCTCAACGATCCACACCGGCGTGTCGCCCAACACGCGCAGAAAATCGAGCGCCTCGCGCGCACCGCGAATCCGTTGGTACGACTCGCCCCGCGTCGCCGCTATCGCCAAGTAGCGCGCCAGCGCATCGCGCCGCTCAGCGCGGTCGGCCGATGTGTCGGCGACACCGATCAACGCGGTCGGATCGCTCGGATCGAGCGCCAGCACCTTCAAGTACGCGGCACGCGCCTGAGGCTCGCGCCAGCGAGCCTGCAACACGAAAGCCAGCGTGTGCCATG
>CAZAHQ010000559.1:0-3087 GCA_964484415.1 uncultured Acidobacteriota bacterium
GAGCGAGAACGGCACCGCGTTGGGACCGGCCGCCTTCGTGCGCCGTCCCGTGAAGTACGAGTTGTTGCCAGCGGGGACTTCCCCGTAGCGATGCGCATCGACCATCGACTGCTCGTTGGTGTTGTCGCCGGTGAGCTGCTGGCGTTGGGTCGAGAGCCCGACTTGCGTCAGCCCGAACAATGGCAGGGAGATCTCGGCATTGGCATCGACATAGCCGTACGGCTTGACGTCGCTGCCGGCTGGACAACCGGGCGAGGTACTGCCGAGCACTTCGCAACGCGTCGGATCGCCAGGGCTCCAGGTCTCGAAGTAGAACCTCTCGATATCGACTGTGTACGGAGCCTGTGTCCCGCCAAAGGACGCGTCTTCATCGCGATCGAACTCGAAGCGGCTGCCGCTGGCCAGGTCCATGTTGTTGGCGGTGCCGTCCGGCTTGAGGCCGAAGGAGCCGACCGGATCGGGGCTAAAGCGCGGCACCGGTGCGATCGCGTCGACGCACAGAGAGCGCGCCACCGTACCGCCACCGCCGCATGACATCGCGACCTCGCCATCCTGGCAGTCAGGATTGGCATCATCGCTGAAACGAACGACGGTGGGATAGAACTTCTGATCCCAATATCCCAATCGCCCTTCCACCAAAGCCGCCGGTGGACGACCTTGATTGACGCGCCCGCATTTGCACAGGCTCGCTTCCGACAACGGCAGATCGGTGTTGGCCGGCCAGGGCAAGTCGACCGTCGCTTGCGTGATCGAGTCACCGTATTCGGCGTTGTCATACTTGTACGCTTGACCGAATCGATCGAAGGTGATGTCGAAGCGCGCTGGATCGTTGTTACCGAGCGTGAAGTCACCATCCCCCGCATCGAACACGCCGGTCACACCGGAGCGGCGCAGCACGAACGCCATTTCGCGTCCGCGATTGAGCGTATCGGCCGGCGGGATTCCGAACGACAACGCGTCGCCGTCGACCTGCGGTTTCCAACGCGGCAACGCCGGCTGCGCGAGACCCGCGCACAGGGGAGAGAAACCACCGTCGTCGCAATGCTCGAAGGCGCCGCAGTCGGCATCGACGCGACACAGCTTTTGGAGCCGATTGTTGCCCAGGTTGCTGAAGCACACGCGGTCTTTGTTGTAGTTGATTCCAGCGTAGACACCTCGCCCCTTGGTGATCGGTACGGCGCTGGCATACCAGCGAATGCTCGGCGCGGCATCGGTGGCCGGCTCCGGCACGAACAGCGTTCCGCAGCCCAGCGAGGTCGCGGTGTTGTTGGCCCAGTTGATGTCATCGTCGTCAACCGTTCCTACGAGGTTATTGTTCAGGTCAGTGATCGCCGCGAGCAGAGAGCCGTTGGAATCCAGTCGCGGCTTGAAGGAACTGCTGCCGCGCAGTGCGTGCTTGCGCGCCGACGGCGTTCTTGCTCCGGTGCAGTCTCGATCGCGTCCGCTCAGGAAGACATTCCCGGAGTCGAATTGCCCGTCTGAGATACGTCCATCGGTGATCGTGATCGTGGCGGGTGCTTGCAGCTCGACGTGCATATGCGCCGGCATCACGGTCTCGTACAACAGCGAGAATCCGCCTGCCAGACTCAGCCCCAGCGTCATGCCGCTCTTGGTGAAGCGTGCGTTGGCGGGAATCCACGAGGCGTGGTGCAAGTAACCGTAGTTGGCGATCGCATTGCTGAGGCAGTTGCCGCCCACCGGATCAGAACACTCTTGGACTTGTAGCGACGTTAAACCGCTGGCCCCGACACCGGCCGGGAACTTGTAGCGAAACGCTTCCGGGCCGCCCCCGCTGGCGCCGGGTGTGGTGAACGACACCTCGTCCTCGGTGTAGGTGATTTGCCGGGGTCCGAGCCGGAATGGAAGCGCCTCGGGCCAGAGCCTCAGGTCCGAAGTGGTCCCGAACGTCTCGACGTGCGAGAACGTCAAGTTTTGCTTGATGCGCGCATCGTCGAGGTCCAGCTCCGAAAGCAATCCGACGCCGTTTTCGGCCCGCACCGATTCGGGGAGAACCAGGTCGGTTCCAACGGTGCCGCCGACTGGGCTGGTCTTGGCGCCTCTGTTGCCGATCAGGTGCAAGCGTGGAATTCGATAATCGAGATTGGCTGTGTCGACGCACGTGGTCTGCAGTTCGACCGTCGGCGTGGCGATGAACTCCTCAGCGCTGTCGACCGGCACGTATGTCGCCTCATTCCCACCGCGACCGCCGGTGTTGGTTCCGGGCTTGAAGCGTCGTGTCGTGAGAGTCAGCGGCACGATGTCGTTGTTTGCCGGGCACAACGCCGCGTTGTATGGCCCGAACTCGAACTCGACGTTGGCCGAAAGATTGAAACTTCCGGCCGGGTTGGGCGGGCCGAGAGCGCTGCACGATTGACACGACTTGATCTGCCCCTCCACTTCCCAGTTGCCGAGCAGTCCCTGCCCGAACACGATCAGATTGGAGGCGAGGTTGCAGCCGCGAAGCCCGGCAGGTGTGCAACTCACCGGAGGCGCACCGGCCGACGCTGTCTTCAGCGAACCCAAGATGACCGTGAGTAGGATGGCAACGCGTAGTGCTCGTGGCATCGGGCTGGACCTCCTTCGTGAAGCGAGGGGAGTGTCCGGCGGGCGGCCCCGCGAGTCATCGCATGAACATGCGAGCGTTTGACCTGTCTTTTGGGCGGCGAGTTGCTACCGTAGCGTGGCCAACAGGAGAACGACGGTGACAGACCCCCGCACGCTGACCATTTCGGTGATCGAGGACGACCCAGAAACTCGTTTGGGTTTGTCCGAACTTCTCTCGTTGACGCCGGGTTTTCGCGTGCTGGAACTGTTCGGCAGCGTCGAGCAGGCGTTGGACTCGAAGGCATCAGCCTCCCCCGATGTGATCCTGCTCGACGTGAACCTGCCCGGAATGCGTGGCGATCACGGCGTCGCCCCGTTACGTCGCAAGCACCCCAAGGCCTCGATCTTGATGCTCTCGATGTACGACGGCGACGACGAGGTGTTCACCGCGATCTGCAACGGCGCCAGCGGCTACGTGCTGAAACGCACACCACCGTCCCGATTGCTCGACGCGATTCGTGAGGCCGCCGAGGACGGTGCGCC
>CAZAHQ010000560.1:0-3072 GCA_964484415.1 uncultured Acidobacteriota bacterium
CAGTCCTGCCAAGCTGGTCGAGAAGTGAAACAGCACCGAACCCAAGATCCAGAAGATCAAGACCGAATAGACCGTTGAAAGCAGCCCGTAGACGACCAGGAGCAGCGCGGTCTTTCGCGTCAGCGTGGTGCCTTGATGAGAAAGGCCCCGGACGCGCCGCATCCAATTCCTGAACGCGTCGGAGGCGGCATCTTTCAGATTCGGAATGCCGGTCAAATCGGAAAGAATGTAGTAACCGTCGAGTTTCAGGAGTGGATTGAGGTTCATCACCAGGCTCATGCCGGAGACCGCGATCGCCATCACGGCCATCGCACGCAGCCCTCCGGGCGGGGTCGCGTTCCACAGCAGGATTCCCAAGGCGACCACACCGAGATCCCACATCGGCCCTGCCAGTCCGGTCAGAACTCGCTGTCGTTTTTCGCGAAACAACCAGGCATCGCTCACATCGACGTACGCTGCCGGCATGATCATGAAGATCATCAGAAAGCCGGTTTCATTGACGCGTCCGCCGTAGTGTTTGCATGTCAGGCCGTGACAACACTCGTGAACCGCAACGAGTGCCACACCGAATGCGACGAGTCCAATACCCCAGGCACCGCTCGATAGACTCGGGACTTGTGGCCACATCTCGCGGCCGTGAGCCAGCACCAGCCAACCTGCGGCACCAACCAACATCAGGTAGACAAAGGCAAACGCCGGGGTCCAGAGAAAGCGCACGAAAGGTTCGACCCTGGCAAAGAACGGGTCGGGATTCCAAAGCGGCACCTGGTAGTAGAGCCAGCTCTTCTGACGCTCGGGTTGTGCGCGTTCGACCGCCGCCTTCATTGCCGCTGCGGTACCGGCCTGAAGCAACAAGGCGCGGATCGCGGCGGCGCGCGCATTCGCCGGATTCGCCTGCAAGATTTCCTCGAAGGCACGCAGCGCCGAATGGAAGCGGCCTTGGCGCAAGTAACTCAACGCCAGATCGAAGTGCCGCGCCTCGTCCAGATTGCGCCGCACCGCCAGCGCCACCCCGGCCGGTGGCGCCTCGTCGGCGGTGCGCAAACCAAAGCCGCCTTGCTCGAGCGCCGCGATGACCTTCGCTCCGAGTTGAGGCGAACAGGCCGGCAGTAGCGGTCCGTCCGATTCGACGATCCCGCGCTCGCGCAGACTGTCGATGAACTCCTCAACCTCCTCCAGCGCAAACTCTTCGCCCAGCCAAGTTGCCAACTCGATCTGAATGTCGAGCGCGGAATGCTGGCCATTGAGGCGATCGAGGATGAACCCCTCGACTTCGTCGAAGCGATAGTACTTGCGAGAGACAGGGTCCTTGGCAATGCGGCCACGCCCGGTCTCGCCATCGGGCATCACGACGACATCCGGCCGCACTCGCGGCAGACCCGTCGCTGGCTTCGGGGCGGTGAGGTTCATCGGCTCTCGGCGGGGTTCGCCCGGTATGGGCACCGGGTCGTTCGAAATCCCCACCTGCAACTTCGGTCCAGAGCGGCCACTCGACAAGCCGGGAAACCGGCGACCGGGAGCTGACTCAGATCACAGCGCTAGTCGTCGCGCGGTTCGCGTTTGGAGCTGATCACGGCACTGACCAACACCAGCCGGCCGCCGCCCCCGTCACGAACCGTCGCTTTCTCCACGACATCGCCGTTGAACACGTCTTCCAGGATCGCTTGGTCATCGCCGTCGAGGACCAGCTTGGCCTTCTCGGGCACCTCGATCAGCACTCTCCCGGCTTTGGCGTCTTTGACCGTCATGGTGCGACCGTGCAGGTCGACCTCGACGATCTTGCCGGACACGGCCGTCGGACCTGCCGCGGCTGCGACGACCAGGCCGAGCGAGCAAATCAAGGCGAGCAGCATCGAACGTCGAGAGATCATGGCGGGCACTCCTCTCCTGCCTAGGCCCTTTCATCAATGGGGGCGCAGAGGCCATCATGGGGTCGGCCTACCCCTCCCGTCCAACGAGGGGGTGACAATCTACGGTCGATTCCGCTTCCATCGGAGGCCCGTTTGTCGTAGATGAGAGGACGATTCTTACGGGCCGGGAGGAGCCAAGCCCCGGGGGATTGGTTCTACCGCGAGACAAGGAGGGAGAAGAAATGCGTCTGCTACACCGTTCGTTGTGGGCTGCCTTGGCGTTGACCGCCGCGGTCGCACTGCCGTCGGCGGCTGCCGAGGAAGCCTTCGATCTGAAGTTCGACATCAACCTCACCAACGATGTCACCGCGCTGCTCAAGCCTGGGGACAGGCTGATCGCCACGCTGCAGCCACAAGTCCAGTACGGCGCACGGACGGCGATGGGCACCGCCATGAACGTGGAGCGAGTCTGGGAAGCGGGGATGAAGTTCGACACCATCACCTTCAAGAACGCTGTTGGCGCCGACCAGATCTATCGGCTCGAGTTACGCGTGGTGCGCTCGGACAAGAATGGGCGTGCGGTCGAAACACGCTACCTGTCCGCGCTCGACAAGACGCGCCGCTTGCCTGTGAATCAGGCGATCGCCTTGCGCTTGCAGCGCGCCGACGGCAACGACGCGCGCGACAACAATCTGTTCTTGGTTCGAGACTCGGACGGCGTCTATCGCGTCATGATGTTCTTCGCGTAGTCATCATCCAATGAAAAACCCCGTTGCCGAGGCAACGGGGTTTTTTGACTTCGACCGTCCGGCGAAGTGCCTACTTGCAGCTGAGTTCCAACACCGCTCGCCGGTTCTTGGCGTGGTCGGATTCGCTCATTGCATCCGGCACTACCGGCTTGGTTTCGCCATACGACACCGTATCGAGCGTGACAGCCGACCCCAGCGCTGCGCTCAACGCGCGTTGCACCTGTTTCGCGCGACGGGCCCCCAACGCCAGGTTGTATTCGAGTGCGCCGCGCTCGTCGCAGTGACCCTCGATTGTCACCTTGCCCAGCTTGGCGCCGAGACCGCGGAGTTTCTCAGCAGCGCGCGCTACGGCGGCCTGCGACTCGGCGGTGAGTTCGTCCCGATTGAACTCGAAATAAGCAACTGGTTCGCGCTCGAAGGTCGCGCGCGCCTCGCCGCAGGCAATTGCTAGCGTATCGACCACCGCCTTCTTC
>CAZAHQ010000561.1:0-3070 GCA_964484415.1 uncultured Acidobacteriota bacterium
GCGAATAACCACGCACGTAAGGTGTCTTGCGGATTTCGATATCGAAAATTGGCTAGTCCCGTGGCCACTCGGCGAAAGGTCTCCTGCACGATGTCCTCGGCGTCAAGCTCTGTCAGCCCAGCACGGCGGGACCAGCTGTAGACGAGTGGGGCATAGATCCCGCAGAACTGCTCCCATGCACCGGCTTCGTCGCCGCGGACGCGCTCCAGGAGCGTCGATGAGGTACCCCAGCTCGGTTCCATGGAAAAAACTCGCGGACGCAACCGTTTTCGGAGGGATTCAATATAGACCGCCCATTTGGCCTATGCAACAAACTCCGAACTGCGTGTTTTCGTCCTCGGGCCTCTTCAACCCGAAGGGTTTCGAGCCATTAGGATGCTGGCTGGCACCCCTTCGGGGTGCACGGATTTACACGCATGCTACCGGGGGTGTCGGGCTGCGCCCTCAACCCCCGGCTAATGGCTGAAAACCCTGCCAGTTCGCGGACCTTCGGATTCGAACGTGCCCCCTTGTTCCTTGATTCATTGCCAAGACGAGCCATACGGACTCTCTTTTCCGCAGTAATCTCCCCTTTCGCCGATGCGGCGAACACCGGGCCCAATGTTTTCGCGTAACGGGCCTAAGTTACTTGTTATTGTCGAGGTGTTTCGGTTCGAATCGCCCCATCAACGCAGTTGCCAGCCCCGGAGTTCATCATGCATCGACGAAACACACCTATGAACACTACCTACCCCCACGTCGTGGTCCTCGTCGTACTTCTCGCCGCCATCGCGGGGCTGACCGCGCCGGCGCGGGCGGCGGATGCATTCTGGGTGGGATCGCTCAGCGGCTTTTGGACCAACGACTCGAACTGGGCGGGCGGCTTCCCGCCCGGATCGGGCGACAGGGCCGGTTTTGATGACGACAATCCATTCATCATCCGGACTGCGGTCATCCTCAATGAGAACCGAACGATCGGGAGCATGGCTGTCGATGGCGATCACTTCATCGTGGGCCCGTATTCATTCTCTCGCAACGCCGGGGCGATCTTGACGGTCCTGAACAGTTCGACGTTCGGATTCGCCAGCACCGGCGCGTCGACGACGACCTTGAACGGGTTTCTGCTCAACACCAACAGCCTGATCGTTCAGGGCCAGATGAACGCCGTCATCACCGGTAGCGCGAACATCACGACCACGGGCGCGATGAATGTGAACAACTCGGCTCAGGTCAACCTCAACGGCGGTTCACTCAACCTCGCGGCCAGCACTACGCACAATCTCAACAATAGCAGCACGATGACTGTCAACGGCGGGGCGCTGAACCTGGGCGCGAACGCGACACTGAACGTCAATGACACAGCGATATTGAACTTCTTCGACGGATTCAACGTGCTCAACAACGCACTACTTCGCGCTCAGCGCGGTGGGGACATTGTGGGAGCCGGCTTCATCGACGTCGGCAACGGCGGGACCGGATTCCTGACGCTCGTCGACGCCGGCTCGACGCTTACGGCGCAAAGCAGCACGAGCGACTGGGGTCGCGGCGCGGGCAGTAACGCCGTTATCGATCTGTTCGCCGGCACGACGGCGACAGTTAGCGCGCTCCGAGTTGGCACGGGCGACTCGCAAGCGAATCTGCGAGTCCGCGGCGGGTCGCTCCTCGTCAACAGCACGCTTTCCGCAGGCGGCGGGACCACATCGCGATCGGTTCAACTCACCGTGCAGGACACGGGCACGATGACCCTCAACGGCACGTCGACATTCAACAACCAGGCCGACCTTAACCTGGTGTCGGGCACGCTCGACTTCAACAGCAGCGCCACGTTCAACGCCGGCAGCCGACTCGACATCACCGGCGGAACGCTCGACACCACCAATCAGCCCCTCACCGTCAACGGCGGGACGCTCACGAGCACACTGAGCGGCGCTCTTAGCAGCGGCTCGGCGCTCCGCGTCCAGGCGGGGGGCACGGCGAACTTCTCCGGCTTCTTCGACATCGGCAACGGCAACAGCGCCGCGCTGACCGTCACCGGTGCCGGCTCGACACTCACCGCGGGCGGAACCACCGACTGGGGCTTTGGCTCGGCGGGCGGGGCGATTGTCAGCATCGACAACGGCGGCGTCGCGAATCTCAACAGTCTGCGCATCGGCAACAGCAATGGCACCGCGACCATCACCGTCGCCAGCGGTGGGCAACTCAGGCCCAACATCCTGACCGTCGGCGGAGGGTCGAACAACCGAAACGTCAATCTCACGATCAACGGCGGGACCGTCACCGTTAACGACGCCAACAACACGACAACCTTCAACGACAAGGCCGTCCTCAATCTGCAATCCGGCGCCTTCGACCCCAAAGGCAATGTCACGTTCTTCGCAGGCTCGGCCGCCAACATCTCGGGCGGAACGTTCCTCACCCCCAGCGGCAAGTTTCTTACCGTCAGTGGTGGCACGATCAACCGCACCAACCCGGCCGCCTCCGGCATCAGCCCCGGCGCGACGCTTGCAATCAACGCCGGTGGTACGTACACCAGCGTCGGCAGTGAAAGCGTCGGCGAGTTCGGCGCGGGGACTGTTACCGTCGACGGGGCCAACTCGGCATTCCGTACGAGCACGGACCTCACGCTCGGCGGATCGTCCGCCGGGCAGGTGGGAACGGTCACCACCACCAATGGCGGCGGTGTTACCGTGGGCGACAATGCGGCGGGCTTCCAATCGAACGTCATGTCCATCGGCGACAACAATGCACCCTCCGCCAACGCTGGCGGCAAACTCACCATCGCCAACGGCAGCACGCTCAACCACCATTTTGACGTTGTCATCGGTCCCTTCTCCAACACTTTCGGCACAGCGATCGTCAGCGGCGCCAATTCCCGCTTCGACAGCGGCAACGGCATCTTCCTGGGACACCTTGGCGGCACCGGCGAGCTCAATGTCACGAGCGGCGGCACGGTCACCGCTGCCTTCGTGTCGGTCAGCAGCATCAGCCAAATCAACATGAGCGGGTCGAGCGTCGTTGATGCGAGCGTCAACAACTCCGGAGAGCTGAGTGTGTTCGATTCGTTCGTCGACGGCGGCGTGACGTTGCGGCC
>CAZAHQ010000562.1:0-3067 GCA_964484415.1 uncultured Acidobacteriota bacterium
AACTTCCCGACCCGAATCGCGGTACTTCCGCTGTTCCTGGTCGAGGCCGGCGGCCAGATGTTCGGCATACCGGTCAGCGCGGTCCGAGAGATCCGCACGGCAGGAAAATTCCGACGCGGCGCGCGCGAGTGGACCGAGGCCAACTCGACTCCGCTGACGGCCGCGCTCGGGGGGCGCGATACCTATGGGGCGCTTACCGCTCGCGCAGCGCTGGTGGTGGGCGAACCGGCGCAATTGCTGTTGGTCGACCGCGTTCTGGGTCGTCGCGAATTGGTGTGCCGTCCGTTGGGAGCGCCGCTCGAGGCACACCCCTGCCTGACCGGGGCCGCGCTATTGGCCGAAGGGGGACTCGCCTTGGTGATCGACCCGGCGGCAATCGTGCGCCGTTTGGAGCGTACTCGGGGCACAATCCCGGCGTGAACTCTCGCCCAGCGTTGCCTCCCCCACTCCGCCGCTTCGGGCAGAACTTCTTGGCCGATCCTCATCTCGCACAAATGCTCGTCGTCCGATTCGCGCCGCAAGCGCACGATCGCGTGGTCGAAATCGGGCCGGGCCGCGGTGCTCTCACCAAACCACTCGCGCTGCGGGCCGGACATTTGGTTGCGCTGGAGATCGACGAGCGGCAAGTGAGTGCGTTGCGGGTCCTGTTCTCCGACAACGCGCGTGTCGAGGTGCGGCAAGTCGACGCGCTACAGATCGACTTCGAAGCTCTTTCGCGCGAGCTTGGCGGTTCGCTGCGTGTGATCGGCAATCTTCCGTACAACGTTGGAACCGCGATTGTGCGGCGATTGGTCGCCGTGCCGCAGGTCAGCGATATGCAGTTCGTGTTGCAGAAAGAAGTTGTCGACCGATTGCTCGCCGCGCCTGCGACCAAGGCCTACGGTGCCTTGAGTGTGGTTGTTGCCTGGATGATGGATCTCGAACGCGTCATGACTCTGGCCCCGGGCGCGTTTCATCCCCGCCCGAAGGTGACGAGTGCCGCCGTTCGGCTCGTCCGACGATCGCCGCCGAGCGTCCTACCCGATCGGCTCGACTTGTTGGAAAGGTGGGTCCACCGAGGCTTCGCTCATCGACGAAAGATGCTCGCGACGAATTTGCCCGAGCAACGACGCCGACTGCTCGAACTGCTGCAGGCTGAAGGGATGCCGGCCAATGTGCGGGCCGAGGCGATTCCACCTCGAGCGTGGCTGCGGCTTGCCGAGCAACTGGAGTGCGGTGCGTGAGCGAGTGCCTCGAGATCGTGCCTTTGGGTGGATGCGGCGGGTTCGGGATGAACGCCACGCTGCTCGCTTTTGGCGACACGGCAGTCTTGATCGATTTTGGTGTCGGCTTTCCACACGACGATGCCACACCGAACCTGCGCGCCGTCGCCGACCCGCGTCCATTGATATCGCGCTGGCCGCGACTCCGCGCGGTGTGGCTCACGCACGCCCACGATGACCATGCAGCCGGGCTTCCCTACCTGCCGGGTAGCTGGGCCGATGCCCCCGTGTACGGCCTGCCACTCACGATCGCGTTTGCGCGCCAGCGATTCCAGGACTCGACGCGCCGCGCGCCCGCCATGCACGAAGTTCGCTGCCTGCAGCCGGTCGACTGTGGACCGCTCACAGCGACATGGATTCACACCACACATTCGGTACCGCACAGCGCGATGATCGCGATCGAGACACCGGTCGGGCGACTCGTTCACTCGGGCGACTTCAAGCTCGATCCCACGCCGGTCCGCGGCAGCGCGACCGATCTGTCGACACTTCAACGACTGGGCGCCGATGGCGTTCGGCTGCTGATGGTCGACAGCACCGGCGCGCTTCGACCCGGTTGGACCGCGAGCGAGTCGTCCACCGCCGAGCCGCTGCGTCAGATCGTCGCGCAGTGCCAAGGTCAGATCTTCGCCTCGACATTCGCCAGTCACCTTCACCGGATTCAGAGCCTGGTCGCAGCAGCGGCGTCCACCGGGCGCAAAACTGCGCTGTTGGGGATGCGAGCAACGTTGACGGTACGGATCGGGATCGATCTGTCGCTGTTCGAGGCTCCCCCCGGCTGGATCGTCTCACCCGAGGAGCTGCGCAGGGTTCCGGCGCGCGAGCGGATGTACATCTGCGGCGGATGTCAGGGAGAGACCGACTCGTCGTTGTCCCGCTTGTCGTTCGGAAGCGACTCGCGCGCGACGGTCGACGTCGGTGACACGGTGATTCTGTCCTCCAGCATCATCCCCGGGAATGAGGTCCCGGTCGCGTCGTTGATGAATCGCTTGCTGCGCGGCGGCGCGCGCGTGATCCACGCCAACCATCATCCCGGCTTGCATGCCTCGGGCCACGGCGCGCGCGATGAGATCGGCCACTTGATCGCCACCCTCAACCCACGCGCTGTGATGCCGATTCACGGGGACCGGCAACACTTGGTGGCCTGTCAGGAGTTGGCGAGCGAGCACGCGGCTGGCGTACGGCAGGTGCCGGTCGCGGAGATGGGCGAGAGCTTGATCGTCACGCGTGAGGCTATCGCGTTCGGCCCACGCTACCCGTTATCCCCGATCGTGTTGGAGCAAGGACTGCACCCACTCGATCAAGAAACCCGGGCCCAGCGACGCCGTTTGGCCTCTGCTGGCGTGTTGGTCGTCACCGTGTTGATGCGGGGTCCGAAGCTCGAGGTGCTGATGACCAGTACTGGACTCCGCGATGCAGAGTCGTTCGGACTGCGCGAACTGATCGAAGACGTCGTCGTTACGTTCGTGCGCCGGGAACGACATACGATGTCGCGCGCGGAGCTGGAATCGGAGCTCTCGAAGCGACTCGCCGCGCTGATGCGACGCGGTGGTCGGGCCCGGCCAGAAACGATCGTCACGTTAGTGCGGCAAGAAAACCCGTAACAGGAGAACTTGTGATCGGACCACTGACTGGATGGGAAGCGGTATTGCTCGGCGTGGTCGAAGGGCTGACCGAGTTTCTCCCGGTCTCGTCGACCGGTCATTTGATACTGACCTCCGACCTGTTGGGTCGCGGCGATGATCCGGCGATCCACAGTTTTAATATCGTGGTCCAAAGCGGCGCGATCTTGGCGGTGCTTGGGT
>CAZAHQ010000563.1:0-3066 GCA_964484415.1 uncultured Acidobacteriota bacterium
GCGCTCGATTCGTCGGCGTCGAACGGTCCGACCAAGAACGCGCTGCCGCGACCGACGGTCGTCTCCGGCAACGCGGGTGGCGCCTCGTCAACGTCCAAGACGATGTCGCGTCCGTCGTCGCGTTCGTTGCTGCTGATGGTTTTTCGATTGCGCTTCAGCGGCCGAGCCATCCGCGAACTGTCGCGCTTTCCAAAGACGCGTCACCGTTGTAGAGCACGGCGCCGCCCGGACCCACGACGGTGTGCCAGGGCAGAAGCTTGGCGCCGAATGCTTTCTCCAGTGCGCTCCCTTCGTCGAACACTACCAGCCCCTGCCAGCCGATCGCCTGAGCCCACTCGCCGAGCTGCGCGGCCGTTTGTCGTTGCGCAACGCCGACAATCACCACGCGATAGCTCTGACGCTGAAACTCCGCTTGGCGACGGCGCGCCAACGCCGCCTCGCGTTCGCACGGCCCGCACCAACGGGCCACGAACAACAACTCGATAAAACCACTCGTAGCCTGCAAGTCGAGCGACGTGTCGTCCAGGGTCTTGACGACGATCTTCGGCGCCGTGGCCGATCCCGGGGCGCTCGCCGGCGTTTGCGCCGACGCCGCAAGCGACGACACGACCACGACAGCCAGCGCTATCAGCATGCTCGCTACCACGAACCGCGAACGACGAATGGAGCGGGTCACGCGGTGAGCAAACCGTCGAGCGCGCCCTGAATTTCGCCCTTCGGCCGATTGCCGGTCATCTGCTTGACGACCTGCCCTTGGTGGAAGATCAGCATCGTCGGAACCGCCATGACCCCGAACCGTTGGGCGGTCATGCGAGCCTCGTCGATGTCCAGTGCCATGAACTTGACCTTCCCCGTGTAGTCCTGCGAGAGAGTCTCCAAGGTTGGAGCGAGTGCCTTGCAGGGACCGCACCAAGTCGCATGAAAGTCGACCAAGACCGGCTGATTGGCGTTGATTACTTCCTTCTCGAAAGTGTCGTCATGGACCGGCGGAAGCTTGGACATCGTGGTCGAAATCTCCATGGATCAGAAGTTGGTTACCCCAGCCGCCCGATCGTCGAACTGTCCGTCGGGCGATGCGAGGCCTGGATGATACACCCCGGCCCACGCGGTCTCACGTCGTCGCAAACATCTCGGAGCCGGCAGCTTGACGACGGGCCCGGCTCGAACCGACGTTGATCGGCACAGGTTGAACGGATCGCAGGATCCGGGGAGAACGCCATGAGCCAGTCGCGCTGCCCGCGTTGCGGCGCACCTTTGCGTCAGGAACGACCCGATCCGTTGGCACGTTGCTCCTGGTGTGGAGCCCTGTTGGCATCCGGGCAGTGGCCCGAGGGGGCGATGCAAGCCCGCCCGCGACTGAAGCCGCAGGAGGCTCGCTCGGCCGTTGCGCGCGCGTTGGCACAGTTGGGCCACAGCTGGCTGCCGGGCACCCCGCAGTTGATCTACTACCCCTTCGCCCTGACCGGTATGCCGCGCGCTCCCTATCAACCTCTCGCGCCGTTGCCGCCGCTGTTGCGCGAGGGCTGGAACCCACAAGGGGCTCCGCTCACCTTCGAGAGCGGCCATGGCGCACACGGAGTCGACGCCGATGGTGCTGTGCGGGTCCCGGTCTCGACCCCTGTTCCTCACTCTCAACCGATCGTGCACTACCCGTTCTATCGCGTGCCGCTGCGGCTGAATGATCGCGACTCGGCGGCGTGGTGCGACGCGAGCATCGGTCAAACGATCCTGCCGCATGGACTCGAGACGGCGCTGGTTCAGGCTGGCGGCGAAGACGAGGCCCGCAACCTCTATCGATGGGTGCTCAGCGCCCTGGGGGCGGGCGTCGGTGCATCGCTCCTGCTTCCCTTTGCGTGGGCAGTCGCAACGTGTGCTGGATTGGCCGTGGGGTTGTGGTGGAAAGCCACCGCGCGTTAGCGGGAACGACCCTCGCGATTTCCTGCCCACGCTGCGGCGGTGTTCCCGATCCCGAGGGGGGGCCGGGGCACTTGGCGCGATGCCGTCAATGTGGGGTGCTCGGACGGCTTCACGATTCGGAATCGCGTCAACGATTGGTGGCGCGACGTCTGCTCGAGTTGGACGCGGCATTGGCGGCGCTGGTCGATTCCTTCGGGCCATCGTCCGGGCGCGCTCCTCAACTCATGTCGAGCGAGCTGCTCTACGTTCCGTTGTGGAGAACCGAGGCGATCGTCGTCGGCCGGGTGCGCGGTCAGCGCGCACGCATCGAACGTGATGTGGAGCGCATGATCGACGACGAAGGTGTCGCCTACTACGCGGCACGGCGGGAGTCGGGGCCACCGCGCGAGATCGATCAGGAAGTGCAACGAAGGCACACCGTTTTCGTCAGCGCGTGCCCGTTGACCGAGCTCGGTCTGCCGCTGTTGGATCGACACCGGCAGCAAGCGGGCGCACTCGGCTTGAAACCGGCGCATGACGGGAGGCTCGCGCTCGATCTCTTCGCTCCTGGGTTGCGCGACGATGCCACGGTGCTCGATCCACTGGTCACCGAAGATGAAGGTCGCGCCGAGGCCACGCTGGTGGTGCAGGCGTTGAGCGCCGGCGTCACGTCGTCGCTGCTGCCGGGCGCGGAGGCACACACCGAAATCCTGCACTGCGAAACGACATTGCTGTACTGGCCTGTGTGGCATCTGCGATTCGCCTCCGACGGGCGGCGCGGCGATGCGCTGATCGACGCCGTCGGCGGTAGCGTGGTCTCGATGCGGTTGGCCGCAACCAAGACTCGACAGCTTCTCGCCAAGCGGCTGTTTGGGTTGATTGCGCTCTCGCTCGGCCTGTTCTGCGGCGGCGTCATGCACGTTTCGGTTGCACCTCCACCATGGCTGGCAGGGAACGAGGCCGGCTCGATGCGCCTGCGATTGCTCTGTGTCGGCGCGGGTGCCGCCTTCGCAAGTTGGCGTTTGCTGAAGTACCTCCTCCGCCAGCACCTCGGACCCAGTCCATGAGCAACACACTGTTTGTTCCGCTGGTCTGCCCCACCTGCGGCAACGATCTGGCGGGACGTGCTAGCGACGTCGTAGCACTTTGCATCCGATGCCATCGCGCCTG
>CAZAHQ010000564.1:0-3063 GCA_964484415.1 uncultured Acidobacteriota bacterium
ACACGCGCTGGCAGCAGGACATCGAGCGGCTCTACGCCCTGTTCGCTCCGGTCGTCGACCGTGCACGCGAACGCGGCGTCGCGCTCAGAATCGGCACGAATCACGGATCACTCTCCGATCGCATCGTGCATCGGTATGGAGACAGTCCCGAAGGGATGGTGCAGTCGGCGCTGGAGTTCATCCAGATCTGCGAGGACCGCGGCCACAAAGGGCTTGTGATCTCGATGAAGGCCAGCAATACGCAAGTGATGGTGACGGCCTACCGCTTGCTCTCTGAGACACTCGACCGTCGAGGTGATGCCTATCCGCTGCATTTGGGTGTCACCGAGGCGGGGGGTGGTGACGAAGGACGAATGAAGTCGTCCGTCGGGATCGCAACGCTGTTGGCCGAGGGGCTCGGTGACACTGTCCGTGTCTCGCTGACGGAGGACCCGGTTCACGAGATTCCGGTCGCCACGGAGCTGGTCGCGCGATTCGCCCTACCGCTGGATCGGCCCGACTTGCAAAACGCGCCCGAACTGGTCGAGTCACGCAATCGACTCGCTCCGGCGCGCAGGCCAACCAACCGCATCATGATCGGCCCGTGGGGTTGGGGTGGAGAGGACGTGCCGCGCGTCGAGGTCGCGCTCGAGGCCGCGCAAGCCTCTTTGCTCACCGCGCTGCTGATGGCACGCCCCTCGATCGAGCTAGTCGATATCCGCATTGATTCGGAAGCCGAGTTGGGATCGACGTTGCAACACTTGGCTCGCGTGCCGAAGCTGCGCGTGGCGCTAGGGGTCACGCTCCACGGTGCATCGACGTCGGTATTGGCGGACGCGTCTTCCGTATCTCGGCTCAAAGCCGGCCTCGATCGCGTCGCCGTCGTTGTCGACTTGGCCAACGATGATCTGGTGGCGATGATTCGGACTCTAGAGCCGCTTCCGGTATTGATGTTGCTGCCGGTGGCGGCGCCATGGAGCGCGACAAGCGCTGACCGGATCGTCACGTTCGCTCGCGCGTTGGCAGGACTTTCGCCAGCCGTTCAAGCCGGCCTGCTCTTCGATGCGCACGCAACCAATCTGATCGAGGCGCATCGTCTGCTGGCAACCGCACTCGATCGTTCCGGCGCCGCGCTGCCGATCGTACTGAACGATCTCCCCTCTCACGCTCACGATCCGCGTGTCGGGATGGCGGGACGCCTCGGTGCGTTGTTGATCGACGGTCTCGGCGATGGCGTGCGTGTCCCGATCATCGGGAGTCCATCCCATACGGTTCATCTGGCCCACGGCATCTTGCAAGCAGCACGCTGCCGTCTCGAGCGCGCCGAGTACATCGCCTGCCCATCGTGCGGGAGAACATTGTTCGACCTCGAGACCACCACTCAGAGAATCCGAGACATTACCTCGCACCTGAAGCTGAAAATTGCGGTGATGGGCTGCGTCGTGAATGGACCGGGTGAGATGGCGGATGCCGATTTTGGTTTCGTCGGATGGGGCGAGGGGAAGGTCGCCCTGTTTGTGGGTAAGAAGCTGGTGACACGTGATGTCCCATTCGCAGAGGCACCCGGCAAGCTCGTGGAGCTGATCCGCGAACATGGACGATGGACCGATCCAGAACCGTCTGCTGTGGCGGAAGCCGAACAGTCCGCCAACTAGTCCCGATCATGTGAGTTGCGGACCACGGTGTCGGGTTCTGTACAGCTGCAAGACCACGCGAACCCGGCCCACGCCCTTTCATCTCTCCTCAAAAGCCGCCAAGAGATTGAGTCCTCACGGGGCTTCGGCTTTCTGGCACGCGGCTCGCACTACGAGACGGACACCTCGGCGGATACCTCCATGGGCCTGCGCTGTTTGCAGGGAGGTTCCTCAAGCGATTCACGGTGTTTCGTTCCTCTCGATGTCCTGCACGGCATGGTCAAACCGGAAGACCCCGGCCTCGTTGCTGGGGTCTTCGTCCTTTGTGGCCATCTCCTCGATGAAGAGCATTTGCGGCGCGGACAATCTGTCCGCGGTGTGGCCTCGTCGTCCGGACGAGGCGGCCAACAGGTTCGCCACGAACGCGCAGACACGAGCGTCCATGCGAGTTCGATCTCGTGGGTGACGGCCCGCGATCTGTCGATCACGGGGGCTGGCATCGGGATTGAATTAGGACTGTTACAGAGACGCGACGTAGCGGCGAGCGCGATCCCAGCTAGCGCGACAAGGAGGCCGCTCCGCTGATCTCCACCCTCTCTCCTCTCTTTCGGGACCTCCGCATCCCACAGGGGCCTTGGTAACCTCTCGACCAAGGCCCCGCTCTTTTTCCGGTCCACGTCCCGCAAGAAAATCAATCTGTCAGAGCGATGGTGTGGGCGTGGCACTTAGCGTGGTCGGTTCTCGCTGACCAACTCGCGTCCGACGGCCTGAATCCGGTCCATGGTGACCTTGAGTTCGGGAGCGTATTGCCTCGGCACGCACTCACCGCAGATTTCCTCACTCAGTCTCGAAAGGGTCAACAGGTTCTGGCCCATCGGTCCTGTCTGGCTGGCGGCGGCGCCAGCGCAGCGTGCGATTTCGCGCATTTCGGTGAGACAGGCCGCCAGGTTTATCAGCAGTGTTTCGAGTACCGGTTCATCCACGTGTTGCTGAGTCTTGTAGAGCAGATCGTGCACGATGCGAATCTCGCCGATCAAAACCAGCGTCAAGCTCTCCCAGCGACTCCGAAACCGATCACCGTTGATCGTGCCGCTCGCGCACGATTCCGCGAGCTCCTGCAATTCGCGCAGCACCAGATGCAGATTCACGCGAACACGACCAAGCCTGTCCTCGAAAGAGACCTGATGGATCTCGCGAATCATCTGATCCTGCTTTTGGCCGAGCAGACGGCTGATCAAGATCCCGAACACCAGCAGTTCGGTTGCCGCTTCCACGACCGCGACCGCGCGCATCGCACCTGTCGGTACGATGTCCCCAAACCCGACACTCGTGGCGGTCACGAAACTGAAGTACAAACAGGCGAGGAGTCCGTCGCGCGTGCGAGGCACCGGCAGTCCGTTCGCAAGCAGCGACGCCTGGCCCGTCAGTCCCCAGAGCCAATAGATGCTGG
>CAZAHQ010000565.1:0-3061 GCA_964484415.1 uncultured Acidobacteriota bacterium
GCCGCCGCCAACAGCATCACAATCGTCATGCATCTCATTTCGATTTCTCCTGACTGGCTGCCATTCGCGTCACCTGTTGCAACATATCCAATTGACGGCGATGGCTCGCAACCAACATCTGACGCAGCGAACTGCTGCCCGGATCGCGCGACAGAGCAATCCGAATTTCGCGCGTGGCATCTTCCATCACGCGCAAGTTTCGCTCGACGATCTGCACGGTGTCGGGTGACAAGGACCCGCGCTGCTGCTGCAGCACCTTGTCGAGTTGCGACCGCGCGTCCTTGAGTGCGATGTCCACAGCCGCCAACTCCGCCGGCAACGGGACGTCGACCGGTTGACGCAGCGCGTCAACGATCTGCTGCGCGGTTGGGTTCTGCGTCGCTGAGGCCGCTTGCGACTCCGGACTCGGCGACGGCGCCACCGCTGATCGCTGCCACGCCGTCAGGCCCACAACCCCTGCCAACACGGCAGCAGCCAACGCTAGCCACTGCCATCGGCCCGCGCGTGGCGCGGCTTGCGGTGACTCCTCCAAGTGTGCGCGCAACGCCGGCCACGTCGCAGCCGGAGGCTCGATGCTCTGCGGCAGTTCTTGAAGTTGCGACACCAAGAGGCGCAGTTGCTGTTGCAGCGCGCGGCACCGAGCACACTCTTCGGCATGTTGTGTCATGCGCACGTGTTCGTCGGGTGGAAGCTGTGCGTCGATCCACTCCGACACGCGGCTCTCGAACAGTTCGCAGTTCATGTGGTCAGCCTTTCGCGCAGCAACATCCGCGCGCGATGGAGTTGCGATTTGGAGGTCCCGCTCGTGATCCCGTTGAGCGCAGCAATCTCGTCGTGCCCGTAACCGTACACATCGTGCAGCACCAGCACCTCGCGCGCGCCGGAAGGCAAATCGTCGAGCGCGCGCTCAAGGTCGACGCGCAGGCCGGTACTGGACTCAGGGGTCGCCCAGTCGGCAGCCCCTGAGTCGTCGAGCGGAGAGGTGGGGGTTCGCTTCGCGCGTCGACTCGCATCGAACACCGCGTAGATGGCGATTTGGTGCAGCCACGTCGACAGTGAACTCCGACGTTGAAACGTCGAGAGTTTCTGCCACGCGCGGATGAACACCTCTTGCACCATTTCCTCGGCCTCGTGTGGGTCGCCGGTGAGGCGGCGGCACAGCGCGTGGATCCGCCCGGCGTGGTGCCGGTAGATCGCCTCGAACGCCTGCATATCCCCGGAAACGGCCTGCGCCACCAGGCCGTCGTCCAGCGGGAGTTCTTGGGGACTCACAAGCGGTAGGGCGAGCATTTCGGTCCTTCGCGGTTTCAAAGAGTGGGACGCACCAGCGGGCTAGCGGGTTGGAAAGATTCTGAGGCCAATCTCAAAGCGCAGCGCGACGCCGCATTGGCTATGCTGGCCACCCTATGGCGGCCAAACAGTCGGGGCCCGACGCTCCGCACACGTTCTTCAAGCTGCTAGCCGAGGCGCTGGCCGATGGGTCGTTTGTAAAGCTCACGCTGGGACGCCACGTCGGCACCGATCGATCGCTTCACAACGTACTGGTTCGACCTGTGACGCTACGTGTCGGACCACGGCTGAGTTTGGTGTTTCGACACACCACGCGAGACATCACGAAGAACCTCGACTATGTCGAAGGTGCGGCGCTCTTGCGCGGAATGGTGGGTCAGGAGTTTCAAACCGCGCACCTGTTTACGACACGGCACTCGGCGCAACTCGAGTGCTTGCCCGACAAGCTGCCACATCTGACCACCGGCAGGCCGGCTCACACCGAAGCTCCCGACCAGCAGCACGATCGCAGCAAGCAGCGCGCGGTCTTGGAAGACACTGGTGACTGGCTGCACGCGCTCGGCGTCACCACCGCTGCCGGGAAGGTCACCAAAGGAATGGAGGCGAAGCACCGTCAGATCCACAAGTTCGCAGAACTGCTTGCCCATCTTCTCGACGATCTCCCCTCACGCGAATCGCGCCGGTTGTCGATGGTCGACATGGGATGCGGCAAGGGCTATTTGACGTTTGCGGCTTACGAGACGCTGCGCAGCGGCGGATGGGCGCCGCTTCAGGCGCGCGGTATCGAGCTGCGCCCCGAACTGGTCGCGCACTGCAACAGCGTGGCGCGCGCTGCTGGGTTTGATGGTTTGCAGTTCGAAGCCGGCGACATCGCAGGCTGCACGCTTGACCAAGTCGATGTGTTGGTAGCACTGCATGCCTGCGACACCGCCACCGACGATGCGATCGCCAAAGGGATTCAGGCCAACGCGTCGCTGATCGTCGTTGCACCGTGTTGTCACAAAGAACTGCGCCCACAACTCACGCCACCGGCACCACTCGCGCACGCGCTGTCGCACGGGATTTTGCTCGAGCGACAGGCTGAGTTTGTTACTGACGCACTGCGTGCCGAACTGCTGGAATGGGCTGGATACCGCACCAAGGTGTTTGAGTTTGTCTCCACCGAGCACACCGCCAAGAATCTGATGATCGCAGCAGTGAAGCGGCCTGATCGAGTGGACCGAGACCCAAGGGCGTTGTCTGTGCGGCAACTCGCGGAATTCTACGGCATCACCTCGCAGTCGTTGGCCAAACAGTTGCAACTCGAACTGCCGTCTTTACGCCGGTAGCTGGTGATCACGCCGCACTGCGCCTATTCTGGCGCGGCATAGGAGGTTCGGATGTCGCGCTGGATCGCACTTGTCGCACTCTGCGTTGGCTTGCATGCCGCAGCGGCTCAGGCTCAATCCAACACCTCGGTCGCCCTCGTAGGGTTTGAAACATCGGCACTGCGCGCTCATTGGACGATGCAGTGGGCGCCGCGCTACTTGGATATCGCGTCGAGCGAAGCATTTGCCGATTTGCTGAAGCAAGAGGGCGTTGAGCGCATCGTCACACCGCGTGAGGTGCGCGACGAGTTGACACGCTCGAAGCAGCCGCAACTCGCGCAACCGTCGCCTGAGTCGGCGATGGCACTGGGAGCTGCCCTCGGCGTGCGCTGGGTGATGTATGGATCGGTAGCCGAGTTCGAGGCCAACTCCAAAACAACAGCCGAGGGAACCAAGCGCAGTAC
>CAZAHQ010000566.1:0-3056 GCA_964484415.1 uncultured Acidobacteriota bacterium
GGCGCCGCAAGCTGCACCCGCTCGTGATCCGCAAGTACCCCGACCGCGTGCTGCTGTTGGTCACCTCACGGTGCCACTTCTATTGCCGCTTTTGTTTTCGCGCCGGTCAGGATCACGATCCCAGCATCAGCGAGCTGCGCGAGGCGATCGACCTGCTCGCCACGCTCCCCGAGTTGCGCGAGGTGATCCTTTCAGGCGGCGATCCGCTGGTGTTGACGGACGCTCGGCTCGCAGAGTTGCTGCGCGAACTCGCACGAGTGCCCACGTTGCGTACCGTGCGCATTCACACGCGCGCACCCGTTCACGATCCGGCGCGGGTGACGCAAGCGCTGGCGCAAACGCTGGTCGAGGCCTCACCGGCGCCGCTTCGGATGGCGATTCACACCTCGCACCCGCGTGAGCTTCGACGCGAATTCGCAGACGCCGTGGTCACGTTGCATACCGCCGGAATCGACCTGCTCAACCAGACCGTGTTGCTTCACGGCGTCAACGCTGACGTGGAGATCTTGGTCGAGCATTTCACAGCGCTGCACGCCCTGGGGGTCAAGCCGTACTACTTGCATCATCCCGATCGTGTGGCGGGGACCGCCGGCTTTCGCGTCGGCATCGACGAGGGGCTGGCACTGTACAAAGCGTTGCGTGCGCGCGTACCGGGCCCGGTCATGCCGCGATACGTCCTCGACTTGCCCGACGGTACCGGCAAGGTTCCGGTCGAATGGCTGCAGCGCAACACCGACGACAGCTACCGCATCCAACACCCGGACGGGACGATCAGTCACTATCGCGATATCGTCACCGCGCCCCTGATTGACTGACGAAGGTCAAGACCATGGAACCAAGTCTGCGCACGTTGCTCGATGGAGTGCTCGATTACGCCGGCATGTTTCCGCCCGCGGAACTGCCGCTACCTGCGGCAATCGAGAACTACTTGGACTATTTGCACGAACGCGATGCGTGGATGTTGGGACGGTTCATCGTGCCGGCGGCGCGTCTGGCGGAGTTGACCCCGTATCACCCGCGACTGTTGGGATTGGCACCACGTGCCAAATTCGTTGCGCTCGGGGGCGGTGGTGTCGATCGTGCCGCTCAGTGCGACGCGCTGCGCTCCGACTCGAGCGCGATGATGCGCATGCATCAAGCGCTTGAAGGGCTCGTGCCGGTCGACGTACTCGAGACTCGTGTACCGGCAGCGCTGCTTGCCGACGAAACCTTGTTGCGCGAGTTCGCACAAATCCTCGCGGGCGCGCCCAACCCGGTAACGCTGTATCTCGAGGCTCAGCCGGAGGGGGCTCAACCCGAAACCTCACTCTTGCGCGCGATCGAGTCGCTGGCCAAGGTTCGTGACAGCGGACTGTTGACTCGAGCCGGCTTCAAGTTGCGATGTGGCGGCGTTGTCGCCGGCGCGTTCCCGACGGTCGATCTGGTGGCCGATGTCATTGCCGCCTGTCGCGATGGCCAGGTACCGCTGAAGTGCACCGCAGGACTGCATCATCCGATTCGACGCTTCCACGAGAGCGTCGGCACCGAGATGCACGGGTTCATCAACGTTCTTGCCGCGGGGGTCTTTGCGCACGCCTTGGGCACCGACGCGAAACTGCTGACGCTGGTGCTCGCCGACGAAGAGGCCGATGCCTTTCATCTCGAAGGGCAGGCGCTCGCGTGGCGCGGCCTGCGCGTTACATCACCGCAGATTGCGGCGGCAAGGCACGCGTTGATGATCGGGTTTGGAAGTTGCAGCGTCGAGGAGCCGCGCGAGGATCTGCACGCTCTCAACTGGACCTGATCAACCGTCGTGCACACCGGACGCGGCCAAGCTTGACGTCGTCACGACGACAACAACTACGGCGCCGTAAAACTGATCGCCGATGGTGTGGGCGACGCGCCGGTATCGGAAACCGATTGCCGTCTCGTTGCAGCAGCATCCAAGCGACCGGTTGCCAACGGTGCCGTCGATCGATCGCTGCGGAGCGTTTGCGGCGCTGTCGCGGCCACGGTCATGACGGTCGCGGCGGGTTCTGCCGGGTGTCGCGTGTGTGATTGAGGTGTCGGGGGTGATGGCTCCCGGTCGGGCGAAGACAACAACGCACCGGCGACAAGAGTCACGCCGAAAAGCGCGAGGGAACCGCCAAACCTCAACGCCGCTAGCGTCACGACCGCCATCCCGCCGCCTCTCTCCCGGCGAGATAGTACGTTGCTCCTCGGGAACGGCCCGAAGAAATTCGTGACCTGTCGAGGAGTTCTCGACACGTTTTGGAAACTCCGGTGAGGTCTGCGCTCGGGCCGCCGTGAGACTCGGTACGGACCTACATAAAGTCGCACATCTCAAGGAGTTGGCTACATCGGCTGGCCCGCCGCCCGGCGCCTTGCTATCGTCGCGGCATGCCACTCGACGCCACCAACAACCCACGGCTGCGTTCATTCCTCGCGGTTGCCGCCGATTCCCATTTCTCAATTCAGAACCTGCCGTACGGAGTGTTCCGACCCAAGTCGGGAGGCTCCCTCCGCATCGGGGTAGCGATCGGCGAGCACGTGCTCGATCTCACGGAGCTCGCGCACTTCGGCACGTTCGACGGGCAGAGCTTCGACGCACGAACCGTGTTCAGCGCCGGCCGGCTGAACGAGTTCATGGCATTGGGTCCGGCGTCCTGGTCCACGCTGCGAGGGGTCATCTCGCGACTGTTGCGCGATGACGTGGCGGACCTGAAAGAAAACCAACGCTTGCGCGACGCCGCGTTGGTGCCGCTGACTGCGGTCGAGTTGGTGATGCCGGTGGAAATCGGCGGCTACACCGACTTCTATTCATCACGCGAACACGCTACCAACGTGGGCGTGATGTTTCGCGGCAAAGAAAATGCGCTCATGCCGAACTGGCTGCACATGCCGATCGCATATCACGGTCGCAGCAGCTCGATCGTTCTCAGCGGCACACCGGTTCGACGACCGCTAGGCCAAACGATGCAGGACGGTGCGCCCAGCCCCAGCTTTGGTGCGTCGCGCCAACTCGACTTCGAGTTGGAAGTCGGGTTCTTCGTGGGAACCGGAAACGAGTTGGGTAG
>CAZAHQ010000567.1:0-3040 GCA_964484415.1 uncultured Acidobacteriota bacterium
GGCGGGGTCAGTCCGTCGCCGGCGCCCGTCATGGATGCGCTGAAGCGTCAACTCGATCTGACCAACCAAGCACCCGCCTACACACTGTGGACGCTGCAAGAACCGCAGCGCGAGACGGTGCGCACGGGGTTGGCAGCGCTGTTCGGGGCGGATCGCGAGGAGATCGCGGTGACGCGCAACGCTTCCGAATCGCTGCAGATCCTACAGTTCGGCCACGACCTCCAGCGCGGAGATGAGGTCGTGACGACGACACAGGACTACCCACGCATGATCGCGACGTTTCAGCAGCGCGAGCGGCGCGAAGGGATCGTACTCAAGCAGATCGAGATACCGGTGCCGTGTGAAGACCCCAGCGAAATCGTTCGGCGGTTCGAGGCGGCGCTCACTCCGCGCACCAAGCTGATGTTGATGTGTCACACCATCAATTTGACCGGCCAGATTCTCCCGGTTCGTGAAGTCGTCGCCATGGGCCGAAAACAGGGGGTGCCGGTGCTGGTAGACGGAGCGCACGCCTTCGCGCAGTTCCCCTTCCGGCAGGCCGACCTCGACTGCGATTACTACGCCGTGAGCCTTCACAAGTGGCTATTCGCGCCGATCGGAACCGGCCTTCTGTACGTAAAGCGGGACAAGATCCCATCGATCTGGCCGTTGATGGCGGCACCACCGGCACTGGACAAGGACATACGCAAGTTCGAGGAGATCGGCACTCATCCGGCGGCCAACACGCTCGCGATCTCCGAGGCCTTGACCTTCCACCATGGCCTGGGTGGTGCGCGCAAGGCAGCGCGCCTTCGATGGTTGCGTGATCGGTGGGCGCGACGCGTGTCTGAGCTCGACAAGGTGCGATTGCACACGAGCCTCGATCCCCGTTACTCGTGCGCGATCGGTTGCGTGCAGATCGAAGGCGTGGATACCACAGCCCTGCAACAGCATCTGTGGAGCAAGCACCGGATCTGCACGGTTGCGATCAAGCATCCCCAATTCGAGGGGCTGAGGATCACCGCCAGCGTCTACACTACAAGCGACGAGGTCGATCGGTTTTCGGACGTGTTGGAAAGCGTGGCTCGCCGAGGCCTCCCGGTCGCCTGAGCCGTTTGGGGAGAGTGGCAAAATGCGTCGTACATCGCTGGCTTTTCTAATGGTTGGCCTGGCACTCGTCACCGGTTGTGGCGGTATCTCGAACAGCGTCCCGACTGCCGCCGAATTCCCCGAGTTTGGTTTCAAGCTCATGATGCCCCCCGACTGGATGAACATCGCCGATGACATACAAAACCGGCATGCGACACAACTGACGTTCAAACTGGAAAATCTGGTGGGCGCCGAACACAACTTCCTTGCCGGACTCCCTGCGTCGATCGAGCCCCAACTCAACAACTGGACCAAATTCCATTTCACCGATGTGGTCGAGAAGTCACGCGGCGATGCAACCGTCGGCGGACTCTCGGCCTGGACCATCACTTACGAGTCGAAGGTGAAGGCGGGAGCGGACATCACCATCGTGAGGTACTGGGTGGTGGAGAAGGGCGACCTGCTCTACCTGTTCCGCGTGGTCTTCCCGCCGGGACGTGAACCGGAAGACGGCCCGCTCGCCGCGCACATGATCGAGGCGCTCGAGTTCATCGAGTACCCGAAAGCAGATGTCGTGCCGGTATTCCCCAAAGAACCGATTCAGAAACCGATGCGGCCCAATTAGTTCATGGCCCAATCGGATACCGGAATGTCACTGCCTTGTCGATTCGAGGATCGAGGCTGTTGAAGACCGGGCAGGTCAGGGCGGCGCGTTCCAGCCGTTGGCGGTCCTCGGCCGCCAGCGCGTTCGGCATGGTGATCACCACAGGGAGCCGGTCGATCCGCCGGACAGGGTCCGCGATCATGTGCTTTTCAACGTGCGCCGTGGCCCCGTTCATGTCGATTCCGTGCCGCGCGGCGGCCATCCCCATCAGCGTCAGCATGCACGTGCCGATCGCTGTCGCCACCAGGTCGGTAGGAGAGAACGACTCTCCCTTCCCTTGATTATCGACAGGGGCGTCGGTATGCAGTGTGGTCCTGGACGGACCATGCATCGCCTCGCATCGCAACGCTCCCTGATAAACGACATCGATTTCGACCGCCATCGCTGTTTCCTCCGCGCCGTGATTCTAGACTGGTCGTCGTGATCGAGCTGCCCACAAGGTACAAACTCAGCGCGCTGCTCTCGCTCGCGATGCTCGCTGCGATGGTGGCAACCGGGCTGACCCTCGGCACTTGGTCGTGGCCTGGAGTCGCGGCGTGTGTCGACCCTCGAGCCTGGCTCAGGGCGCTTGCAGTGGTCGCGGCGTTGGTTGTCACCCTGCCGCTCCTGGCGCGCCCCGAGAAACCGGCATGGCAGTCACCGATCCTGATCGCTGTCTTGACGTTGTTTTTCTTCTTCGTGCGTTTCGATGCACCGATCGGCGATTGGCAAGTAATTGCGTGGAGCGCGGAGATGTGGCAACCGCCCGGCAAGTGGTACGGTGCGGCCCTCCTCTATGGTCTGTTTCATCAATTGTCAGGATCGCCGAACGGCTGGACCGCGGCAACGTCGGTCGCGCTCTGCTCCTCGCTGCTCGGCGCGCTGCAGACTTGGATCTCAGCGCGAATGGCGATGCATCTGGACCTCGCGCGGCGATTTCCGGCGTGGCGCTGGCTATACATCGGAGCCTTCGGCCTGGTCGCGATGGGGCTTGGCCATCGGGAGATCTATCCGCTCGTCACGCTACTCACCGCGTGGGTTGCGTATCGCCTCGTGTTGCTCAGTCAAGGGCCCGAGTGGACGCGCGCCGCGCACCTCGGACTCGCCCTGGCGGTAGGAGTCTCGGCCTACGTCGGCGGGTTGCTCCTGATCCCCGTCTGGTGGATCGCACTCGGCTGGTGGATCTGGCGCGGGCACGCTGGACTTGCACAGCGGCGCGGTGCGCTCTGGCTCGCCGGCCTCCCGATCGTCCTCCCTGCCCTGCTACTGGCGCTCGGACCCAAGGCTCAAAACAATGCGATGGCGCCGACTTGGGCTTCACAACTGGGT
>CAZAHQ010000568.1:0-3023 GCA_964484415.1 uncultured Acidobacteriota bacterium
GTTCGATGCCGATAACGGTTGGAACGACAGCGATGGCGATGGCTGGGGCGACATCTGCGACTGCCAGCCGTTGATTGCCGGCGCACACCCGGGCGCCAGCGAAACCTGCGACGGCGTCGACAGCAATTGCGATGGCGTCGTGTTGCTCGCCGAAAACGATGCTGACGGCGATGCGTGGGCGGTATGCGAAGGGGACTGCGACGACGTGCGAGGCGCGAGCCACCCGGGCGCCGTCGAGGTTTGCGATCGGCGCGACAACAACTGCGACAGCGTCCTGCCCAACGACGAGCAGGATGTCGATACCGACCAGTTCGCGAGCTGCCAAGGGGACTGTAACGACACCAACCCGCTGATTCGGCCGGGCGCACTGGAGCTGTGCCGCGACGGTGTCGACAACAACTGCGACGCTGTGCAAGACGCGGCCGATGCGAGTTGCGCGGCGCCGGTCTGCGCCGAGTCCACGCTGGCACTCGTCGTTGGTGGCGATCCAAAACTGGTGCTCCGCGAAGGAGGTGGATGCCCCACCGGCACCGGCATCGCGCGCGCGATCGATTTGATCTGGGGCCGCGTGTCATCGCTGGCGGCCACGCCGACCGGGACGATCCAACTCGGCGCGGTCACCGCGCTGGCCTGCGATAGCTTCCAGAAAGGAACGGCGTTCGATGCACTGCGGCCCGACCCCGGCACCTCGGACTTCGTGTTGAGCAAGGAGTCGAGTGCGACGAACTACGGCGTCAGCTCGGATGGCAAGCCGCGACGTCCGTCGTCGGGGGATTGTCCGTGATGGGGGTGTCGAGAGACACCCCGTTCCAACTGTCTGAGTTCCTCCCGTCGTAATCTCGGCGAAATAGGTAGAACGTCCCCGAATTTCGAGGGGAAAGCGATTGCCTTTGGGGGGGGGCCGCCGTCTAATCCGGGGGCAGTGTGCAGTGGTGGGCTGGAGGGGGCCCCATGCGGCGGTGGTTGGGCGGGCTTCTCGTATTAATAGCGTTGGGGCTGGTGCCGGAGGCCGGCTGGGCGGCGGATGCCGACGGCGATGGTCTAGCTGACGTTAGCGATAACTGTCCAGCATTGGCCAACGCCGACCAAGTCAATGCCGACAACGACCGCTTGGGCGATTTGTGCGATCCGTTCCCGACGCGATTGCTGCGCGTCACCGTGAGGCCGCCGCAGTTCACGCTGGCGGGCGAACCACGAGTCCTGACGTTCACGCTCACCGATGCGGATGGTGCGATTCAATCCGACGTTGTCGGTGCACGCGTCACGCTGTCGCTCGGTGGCAGCGCGGTGTTTGCATCGACGGCGCAGCAAGGGACAGTGCTCGGCGGCGGCAACACCAATCGCGTGTTGGCTGAGTTCGATCAAGGGTTGTTTGTGGTGGTCGTCGAAGACCCGCAGTTCGAAACGATTCTGGTGACGGCCGAAGACAGCGAGTCGCAGGGGCTCGAGACGTTCGATCGCCTGTTCGAGAACTTCGACGCCTACGACGCCGGTTTCACGCACAGCGGCATCAACGACACCTGGAGTTGGGGCGCGCCGCAGTCCGGTCCGCGCGCGGCGTTTTCCGGTGACAAGGTTTGGGCCACCAACCTCACCGGTCGCACGCCTGACGAGGCCGATGCCGCGTTGGTCTCGCGGCGCATCGATTTGCCGGTTGGCGGTCAGCCGGTGCTGTCGTTTGCGCAATGGACGCATTTGGAGACAGGCAAGGACTTCGTCGATTTGGAACTCAGTGATGGCGGCGGCGCTTGGCTGCCGTTGATTCGCTTCAACGGCGATGTGCGCAGTTGGGCCACCACCACGCAGCCGCTGTCAGACTGGGCCGGCCGCAGTGTGCGGCTTCGCTTCCGTCTGACCACCAACGCCACCGTGCAACGCCAAGGGTTCTACCTTGACGACATCAGGCTCGATGGGCTGGCGCCCAGCATCCAATTCGTCAACCCCGATGCCGATACGGATGGCGACGGATTGAGCAATCGCCGCGAGTTCGAGCTTGGCACCGACTTCCGCCACGTCGACACCGACCTCGACGGCATCACCGACGATCGCGACAACTGCCCGTTGGTTTCCAATCGCGAACAGGTCGATACGGTCACGGTCAACGGGATCGGCGATGCCTGTGACGACAGCGACAGCGACGGTGCGGTCGACAATCGGGACAACTGCCCGCGACTTACCAATGGCGATCAGCTCGACACCGACAATGACCAACTGGGTGATGCCTGCGACAACTGTCCGAGCGTCATCAACCCGGCGCAAGAGGATCTGATTCGCCCGAACGGCATTGGCGATGCGTGCGACGATCCTGACGCCGACGCTGCTCCCGACAACCGCGATAACTGCCGCGACACTCCCAACGCCGATCAACTCGACAGCGACAGCGACCAACTGGGCGATGCGTGCGACAACTGCCCAGCAATCGCCAACACGGAGCAACTCGATCGCATCCACCCGGGCAACGACATTGGCGATGCCTGCGACGACCCCGATGGCGACGGCACCGCCGACGCCAACGATAACTGCCCGGACTTGGCCACCGCCGATCTGACTGACACCGACACCGATGGCTTGGGCGACGCGTGCGATCCATATCCTGCGCTGCGACTGATCGTGACGACCGTTGCACCGCGCTACACGCCGGTAGGTGAATCGACCACACTGCAACTTGAACTGCGCGATCAAAACGAGACTCTGCAAGACACGCTTACGGGTGTCACGGCCCTGGTGACGCTGAGCGGATCGGCGAGATTCGACAATGGCCTCTCAACGATCGAGGTGACGTTCGTTGCCGGGCGAGCCCAGATCACGTTCAACGACCCGATCGCCGAATCGATTCGACTCGAGCTCTTCGATCAGGCGCGACTCGGTGTCGAGCTGCAGCACGAGTTCAGCAGCGATTTCGAGCGCGGGCCGAGTGGCTTCGTGCCGCGACAGACCGACCTGCTGCGCACACACCCGTGGAGTTTGATTCCGCCGTCCAACGGAGTCGCCGCGCACTCGGGCGCAAATGCGTGGACAGCCTT
>CAZAHQ010000569.1:0-3020 GCA_964484415.1 uncultured Acidobacteriota bacterium
GAGCAGCGCGCTGGAGGGGTCACCGCGGAAGTCAGAGCCGAGCTTGTCGATCTCATCGAGGACGAACACCGGGTTCTTCGTACCGGCCTTCTTCAATCCTTGGATGATCCGCCCGGGCAATGCCGCGACGTAGGTACGGCGATGACCCCGAATCTCGGCTTCGTCGCGCACGCCTCCTAGCGAGGCGCGAACGAACTTTCGTCCCATCGCCTTGGCGATCGAGCGACCGAGAGATGTCTTCCCGGTTCCCGGAGGCCCGACCAGGCACAGAATCGGCCCCTTCAGGTCGGGTTTGCGCTTGCGCACCGCGAGGTACTCGAGGATTCGGTCTTTCACCTTCTCGAGGTCGTAGTGCTCCTCATCGAGGATCGTCCGCGATTCGCGGAGGTCGATCTTGTCTTCGGTGGATTTGGACCACGGCAGGCTCACCAGCCAATCGAGATATGTCCGAGCGACGGTGAACTCGGCCGACGCGGGCGACATCGCAGAGAGTCGATCCAACTCCCGCTCGGCCACCTCTTTGACGTCGTCAGGGAGCTTCGCTTCATCGATCCGTTGCCTGAACTCATCGACCTCTCGGGTGCGATCATCGCCATCACCCAGTTCGCGCTGGATCGCTTTGAGTTGTTCGCGAAGGTAAAACTGTCGCTGCGTCTTGCCGACCTCGTCCATCACGCGCGACTGGATCTGCGAGCCGAGCTCGGTGACCTGAACTTCACGCGCCACGCGGGACGTGATCGTCTCGAGTCGCTCATGCAGCGACGTGATCGGCAACAGCTTCATCTTTTCGGAGACAGGGATTGGAAGTACGGAGGCTACCAGGTCGGCGAGTCGATCCGGTTCGTCCTCAGGGAGTGTCAGCTCCGAAATATCACCCGAGAGGTTGGGGTGGATCTCGACCAGCTTACGGAACTGGAGCGCGAGGTTGCGAGACATCGCCTCGACTTCGATCCCTTCCTCGGGAGTGTCGGCGAGACGGACAACCTCGGCGGCGAGAAACGGTTCGAGCTGAGTGAAACGCTCGACACGCGCACGTTGCATGCCTTGGATGATGAGGTTGATGTTCCCGCCCCCGACTCGGATCGCCTTGAGGATCCTCGCAACGGTGGCGTGCTCGTAGAGATCCTCCGGCGCAGGGTCGTCGACGGCGGCGTCCTTCTGTGACACCACGCAGATCGGAACGTCTTTCTCGAGCGCATTCTCGATCAACGCGAGAGTCTTGCGACGCCCGACCGATATCGGCATGACAGCGTGCGGGAAAAGCACGCTATTGCGCAGTGGCAAAACTCCAATGACCTCACCACTGGGAGTGGCGCCCTCAGCCTTGCCCTGAATCTGTTCGCCCATGGTTTTCTCCGGGTTCCGGGCCGTCTTGTCGAGCCGAGTCTGCCACCCGTGGATTGGTCTCGCCATGCAACACGGGGCGGAGTTCGACTCCGCCCCGTCAAAGTCTACGCGTCGAGTCTCGGCTTGGATTCGTTAACTGGTTTGGATCTGGATCTTCCTTGCACGGACATGCTCTGCCTTGGGGAGCACGACCTTTAGCACTCCGTGATTGAATTCGGCGTGGATTCGGCCCGTGTCCACGGTCGTCGGCAAGATGAAGGTGCGCGTGAAACGGCCAGACGGTCGCTCTGTTCGGAAAGCCTGCGGATCCTTCAGATCGTTGTAAGGATGACGCTCGCCCGCGAGCGTGAGTGTCCGATCCTCCACCGAGACATCGACATGACCGGGTTCCACTCCCGGCAGATCGGCGAGCAACAGCACTTCTTGCTCGAGTTCAACGATGTCGACTGCAGGTGTGAAGACCCCGACGCCTCGGGACGCTTCTTCCGCTGGTTCGTAGAGGCTCCGGAGCGCCCGCGCCATGTCCTCGTGCAACCGGCTGATTGTGCGTGTTGGCTCAAGAGTTAAGTAGGTCATTGCAGCGTTCCTCCTGGGGTTCTCGGTTACACCGCTTCTCGCGGCGGCGGTTTCGTAAGACTCCGCCCCCAGAGGTGTCAAGAGCCGCCAGGGCGTGGCTTCAGAGCAACGTGTGCTGTTTGGACGTCAGATGTGTCGGTACCGCTCGATAGTCGAACGGTTCCATCGAAAAGCTGCCCCGGCCTTGAGTCAGAGATCGGACATCTGTCGAGTAACCGAACATCTCCGCCAGAGGGACATAACCGCGGACCGCCGCATAGTTTCCGATGATCGCGGTTTCGCGGATCTCGGTGCGACGGGCGCCCAGATCCTTGACCACAGCGCCCAGGAAGTCCTCCGGAACGCGGACCTCCAACCGCATGATCGGTTCGAGCACGACCGTTCCAGCGTTTTGTAGTGCGTGGCGCAAGGCCACGGTCAGCGAGGCGCCGAGTGGTACCAAGAGATCGGGTGCATCACCGAGCGCCACATCCTCGGCAACCACTTCCACGTCGACGACCGGGTATCCGTACGATCCACCCGCCTCGCAGCCCGACCGAAGAATGTCGTGCGCTTCACGCTGCAGTTGCGGCGTCAGCATGCTGGCCGTTCCAACCAGTTTGGTTTCGACCGCAACGGCCGTCCGCTCTCCCGGGATACGGGGGCGAGGCTCGATCCGGACTCGCGCCCGCGCATGAACCTGAGTCTCACCAATCTTCTTGTCGAAGATGCCGTCGCCGGCCGCTGTCGTGGATACGGTCTCGCGATACGAAACACGTGGCTTGCCGAACCGCGCTGAGATGTTGAAGTCGCGCAGCATCCGATCGCGCAAGACTTCCAAGTGCAACTCTCCCATGCCGAACAGGATCAACTGTCCCGTCTCGGAATCGGTGTGACAGCGGAAGGTCGGATCCTCACGTTGCAACTTTTCGATCACTTCGAGCATCTTCTCGCGATCGGCAGATGTTCGAGCTTCGACGGCCACCGACACGACCGTCTCTGGAAAGTGAATCGGCTCGTAAGCAATGGGGTGACTTGCATCACACAGCGTATCGCCGGTGGTCACGTCCTTCAGGGCAGGCACGGCCACGATGTCCCCGCATGTCGCCACCTCTACC
>CAZAHQ010000570.1:0-3015 GCA_964484415.1 uncultured Acidobacteriota bacterium
CGGAAGATGATCCGCTAACAGCATCAGCACCAGAGCGGTGGTCCGCGTGTCGGACGACCAGTACGCCGCGTGCGAGACCTTTTCGCTTTCCTGAAAATGAAGTGTCCCCGCAGTTTCCTGGGCGGTCGTCATCAGCTCGGTCAAGGCGCGCTGACCCATCGTAACGTCGCCTGCTTTTTGCAGCAGCGCATCGGCCAACATCGCGCGCGAAAACAGTGGCAGCGACGCGCGCCGCGCAAACAACTCGGCGTAGTACGAGCCCTTGGGGGCTCCGCTGCGCGCCAACGCCCAGAGTGCCATCACACGCGTGGGATCGTCGACTGTGCTTTCGCGCCAGCCACAGGACTGCAATGTACCGGGTGCCACCTGCTCGCTGAGATACCGTTGTGCGCCAACGATCAAGGCGGGGTCCACCCTGTACCCTGCGCGTTGCGCACGTTGGGCTGCGATCAGTCCCCACGCCGTTGCCCATGGATCTCCGCAGCGACCGTCGCTCCAGTACTTCAAGCCGCCGTTGTCCAACTGTAGACGGCGCAGTCGCGCGAGCGAATCGGTGACGATCTCATCGGGCGATGCCGAATCAGGGAGTGTTTCGTTCCCGAGCCAACGACCCCACCAGGCGCGTTCACGCTCCCGTTGTGCAACGCTCGCCTCGGCACCGAGCGGCTCCAATCCAAAGGTGCGCTGCAGTTGTCGTAGCGCCACGAACGGCACCAAGCGTGAGGCGATCTGTTCGGCACAGCCGTAGGGATACTCGATCAGTTGTTGGAGCGCGCCGGAATATCCCGCCATGGCGGAGGAAGCCATCGTCAGTCGGACGGTCGTGTCTGTCGACTCGGGGAGCACCACTGCTTCGCTCTTCTTTTCCTTGGCTTCGCCGTACGTCGCTACAGTTTCGAGGCGTGCTGCCGTGCGCACAGGTAGCGTCTGCTCCACGCCGTCTGTATCGAACCCGCTCTGTGCGCGGAAGCGAAGCGTTGCGATACCCGGCGTGGTGGCGCGGAACCTGAATCGCGCTTCTTTGCCGCGTCCGGCAGCCAACGTGACGCGGCGTTGCGACTCACCTTCCACTTGCAGGCCCTCGACCTCACCCACCGAGACGTCGACATCGCGCGTGGTCGCCGCGGTGGTGTGCACCACCACGCCCGCCTCGAAGCGGTCACCGACGCGCGCCACACGCGGTAGTGCCGGCTGCAGCAGCAGCGGCTTGTTGACGACGATTCGCTGCTCACCGAGTCCGAATCTGTCGGCGTCGGTCAAGCCGAGCGCCATGACACGATAGGTCGTGAGATTGTCCGGCAGTTCGAAGCTGACCTGCGCATGCCCATTGGCATCGGTCTCGACATCGGCTGCGAACAGCGGTGTGGTCTTGAACAAACGTCGAAGCTCGCCCCCTTCAGGACCGCCTCCTCCGCCCGGTGGATTGAGCCCTTTCTCGCCGAACCAGCGCCGCCGAACCAGATTCGCCAGCGGTTCTGCGATACGTACCGAAAGATCGCGACGCGGATGAATCGCTTCGATCGGATCGGGCGGTTGGTAAGCGGTCAACCGCAGCACCCCTTCATCGACCGCCCACACGACCGCGCCCCCCTTGGTACCGCGACCTGCCGCGTCGTTGATTTGCAGATCGACGGTCACGCGCTCACGCGGACGGTACTCGCGCTTGACGCTCGTCAGCGAGACCGCCAGTCGCTTGCTGCGCTTCTCGACGTTGATCTCGGCGTAGCCGATGCGAAACGCCGGACGCCCCGGATCGTCGCGCTGTTGGGCATCGCGCGCTGCCGCCACTCGGCCGCGAACCAACACCACCGAGACGAAGGCGTTGGGCACCATCGATTCGTCGATCGGCACCTCGAGCGCCCGCGCCGTACCATCCAACGAGATTCGCTGCGAACGAAACACACCTTCGCGCTCGACGGTGAGCACCGCTTCGGATTCGGGAAACGGACTCTTCACCAGGACGCGAGCGGTATCGCCAACGTCGTACTTGGCCTTGTCGAGAATCAGATCGAGGCGATCGGTATCGTCGCGCTGCCACGAAATCCAGCCGCTACCCAAAGCGTAGAGACCGGTGCGGGTCCGTTGCTTGCGACCGGCGTTATCGGTGAGCACGGCTTCCAACACATACAAGCCGCCCGCGGGCGGCGTGAAGCGACAGGTTACCGGTGCCGCGGCCGATCGAAGCTCACAGTGACTCACCGGTTCTTCGACCGGCTCGGCTACGGTCTCCCATCGCTCCCCATCGACACGTTTCTTGATCGACTTCCAAAGGCGCCGCGTGATCGTCAGCGACAGATCGGTACCGGCGAGCACCGTACCGTCGGGACTTGCCGCAACCAGCGAGACGTCTACCGGCTTGCCTTCCTCCGCAAAACCTTCACCGCCGATTCGGATGCCAGCGTACGCGGCGGCAGGATGAACCACGACCTCGGCGCGATCGGCGACACGCTGGCGGCTGATATCGACGACCTCCGCTTCCAGCGTGTAACGCCACGGTCGATCGCCCGGTGTCTCGGCAACGCCAGCCTCGATCGCAAACTCACCACTCGCACCGATCGATCCGCGCCCCGAAGCGGTCACCTCGCTGCGTTCGGCGGGTGCGTCATCGTCCCACCACGCCAGCTCTTGGCCGAAGGCGTAGGCATCCCAACCCGGAGGCTGCACCAGGGTCGTGCTTCGCATCGCAGTCCACGCCAGCTCGGCGCCCGCCATCGCGCCACCGAACAAATACCGGGCCGATGTGTGCGCCGACAGTCGCGCGCCCCGCGCCACGCCGGGTGCCGTCGATCGCACATCGACCAGGAACTGTGGTGCGCGGTACTCCTCGACTCGAAGTGAGCCGTAGTAACTCAAGACTTGGCCGTCCGGCGCTGCACCGGTTGCATGGACACTGCAATAGCCAAGGCGAGCGTCGTTCGGAATCGAGAGTGTCGAGGAGAAGCTTCCGAGCGCGGTGACCTTCACCGTTTGTTGGGCGATCTCGCTGCCGCGCGCATCGTTGAGTTGCACCATGAG
>CAZAHQ010000571.1:0-3012 GCA_964484415.1 uncultured Acidobacteriota bacterium
CAGTACCTCGATGAACTCGATGATGCCGCGATTGGCGATGTTGAATTCGCCGTCGAAATTGAACGCTCGCGGATCGGAGTCGGTGCCGTACTCGGCGATCTTGCGATAGTTGATGTCGCCGGTCAGCTCGGTCGAGTCTTGATTCTTCTCGTCCTTGGGTTGGAACGTGCCGATTCCGACCCGGTCTTTTTCCGACAGGATCACGCGACGTACGCGTGCGTGTTCCAGCACGCGCGACAGGTCGCCTTCGTAGCGAACCATCAGATCGCGGAACTCCTGGCGACAGAACGGGCAGAGGTCGCCGTCGATCTGCACGTGGAAGTCCTCTGCGGCGCGCCCTTCGTTGAGTTTCTGGATCAAGCTGCCACGCAGGTCGTGGGGTAGAAGGTGCAACGGTTCCTCGTTCATGGGGCAGTGCGTGAGCTCCTCGGGCTTGTTCGAGTCGCGCACCCAACTGAACGAGTAGATCGCCCCTTCCGGCCGGCGCGAAAACTCCTCCATTCCGTGCTTGAGCAGGCGAGCAATCGTGCTCTTGGCTGAGCCGACAGGACCATGCAGGAGAATCACGCGCCGCTCGGTGCCGTAGCGGCGGGCCGCGCTCTTGAAGATGTTGACGAGTTTCATCAACGAGATGTCGAGACCGTAGACGGCGTCCTTGCCACCATGATCGGCGTCATCAAAGAAATGGTAGTGAACGATCGGTTTCTTGTTGTCGACATACTCAGACGTTCCGTAGGACAGGATCATGTCGTACAGGCGCTGGTACGCGGTGCGTGTGACCTCGGGTTTTTCCTTTACGAGTGCCACGTACTGCTCGAAGCTTCCAGACCAATGCTGCTCGCGAAACTCGTTCAGGTGCTGGTTGCGGAGCACGGTTTCGAGCAGTTCTCGTCCGATCGTGGCGGTAGAATCCATGAGGGCACCTCGCGGAGGGGCGGGCAGTCGCCCCGAAGCAGTATCTCGGCCAAGATGGGTCCCGCTCGAACCCGGTGCAATGCGGCAGTAAGCGGGACGGCGAAGGCGATGCGGAACGAGTTCAATCGGAGGTCAACGAGGGCGCGATGGGGCCGACCGACACCGTACTACTGCTGGACGGGGCGCTGCTGCCCGCGTCTGTCGGGGTCGTTCGAGCCGGCCGTCTGGCGGTCGCCAAGGTTCTACCGGAGCCGAGGGACGAGCGGTCCGACTTCCTCAATGCCGTCAGCGAGGTGATGCAAGAGGCGGAGATTACCCCGCGAGACCTCGACGCGATTGCCGTCTGCACCGGACCAGGTTCGTTTACTGGACTGCGCGTCGCGATGGGAATCGCCTCGGGAATGTCGGAGGCTTCAGGCACACCGCTCTACGGAATCGATGCCCCCAGAGTGATCGCGTGTGCCGCCGACGCGTCGCTGCCGGTCTGGACGGCGCTTCCGTGGGGAAGGTTTCGCGTGCTGTTGGCGATCGCCACCGAGCAGGGACCCGATCCGCGCAGCGCTCGACTGATCGCGCTCGAGGATTTGCATTCGGAGACGGTGTTGAACGGATCTCGCGTGATCGCTCCACTTGGTGCCCGAGCGTTCGATTGGCCCGACGATTGCGCCCCCGGGCTGATCAAGCGCCCCACCGTCGAAGCGATGGCCGAGCTGGCGCTGGCCGGCGCGTGCCACGCAATCCCTGCGCGGTCACTGCAGCCTACCTATTTGGTCCCTCCCGATGCAGCTCTTCCCGCGACCCGACCCTTGGAGTCGCCCACAGTCGAACCGTATCGCCTCGGACTCGGAGATCTCGAAGGTCTGCTCGCATTGGAACAAGCCTCGTTCGACCATCCATGGTCGGCCGGGATGCTGGCCGGCGAGCTGAGCGGCGAACCGGGACACGAAGCGTGGGGAATTCGCGATGAGCAAGGGACGTTGGTGGCGTGTGGTCTGGCGCGCGTGACCGACGAGTCGATCGCGATCCTCAGTGTGGCGGTGCATCCCGCTGGGCGCGGGCGCGGCTATGCACGCTCGATCGTGCAGCACCTGTTGCAACGAGGTCTCGAGCAGGGGGTGCAGCGCGCCGATCTGGAGGTCGAGACCACCAACCAGCGCGCGATCGATCTTTATTCGGCCTCAGGTTTCGTTCCTGTCGGTGTCAGGCGGCACTACTACGCGAGCGGCGGTGATGCGCTGTTGATGAGTTTGATGCTGCGCCGAGCGGTCTGAGCCCGAAGCGGTCGAGCGGGTTCCAGGCTAGACTTCAGACCGTGTCGAACGATTCATCACAACTCGGCAATGCAGCCTCAGGCTCTGCCCGTGCGGAGTTGCGACCGGGTCGCCTACCGATCGATCCAGAGGCCTGGCCGTTCGTGATCGGTGCCGCGATGAGTGGGGTTGGCGCCGCGTTACTGGCTCGGTATCTGTTGGGCAACCCGCTGCTGGCTGCAGGCTGCCTCGCATTCGGCGCCTTGACCGCGCTCGGCTGTGCCGCATTCTTCCGCGACCCGCAGCGCGACGTCCCGCACGACCCTGCGCTGGTGTTGTCGCCTGCCGATGGGCGCATCACCGCGGTCGATCACAGTCCCGAAAAGACGACGATCACGATCTTCTTGAGCGTGTTGAATGTGCATATCAATCGCGTTCCGGTGTCCGGGCGCGTGACGCGTGTGCAACATCGCCCTGGGAAGTTCCTGGCTGCGTACCGACCTGAAGTCCCCGCGGTCAACGAAGCCAACGATCTGGTGCTCGAGACGGAACATGGCACGGTGCAAACCATCCAGATCGCCGGACTGATCGCGCGCCGCATCGTTTGTCGAGCACGCGTCGGTGACGTGATGCGTGCGGGAGATCGTTTTGGGTTGATTCGCTTTGGATCCTGCACTCGTGTCGATTTGCCGGGCGATGCCGTACCCACGGTGCGCGTCGGAGACAAGGTGCGGGGAGGAACCAGCGTAGTCGCTCGTTGGTCAGGCACGGCAAGCACGTGAGCGCGCCATTCCAACGCCGGATCAGGCTACGCGATCGCCGTTTCGGGCAGCGGATGCGAGGTCAT
>CAZAHQ010000572.1:0-3000 GCA_964484415.1 uncultured Acidobacteriota bacterium
CCTCGTCCCCTTCGCGCAGTTCGATGCCGCGCACACCGCGCGACGGGCGGCCCATCGGTCGCACATCGCCGACGGGGAAGCGAATCGCCATGCCATCGCGCGTGGCGATGAAGATGTGGTCGTTGTCACCCACCAGGTGAACGCTGATCAGTTGATCGCCCTCGTCCAACAGCAACGCAATGATGCCGCCGCTACGGATGTTGGCGTAAGCGGGCAACTCGGTGCGTTTGATGACGCCGCGACGCGTGACGGTAACCACGTACTTGTCGGGTTGGTCCATGGTGCGCAGCGCGAGCAAGCCTTGAATCCGCTCGCCCGGTTGCAGCGGCAACATGTTGACCACCGCTTTGCCGCGGGCGGCGCGCGACGCTTGCGTCACCTGGTAGACCGGCATGCTGTGCACCTTGCCGCCGCTGGTGAACCACAACGACAGGTCGTGCGTGGAGGCGATGCGCACGCGCTCGATCCAATCGTCTTCGCGCACGTCCATCAGCTTGAGGCCCTTGCCGCCGCGACCCTGCAAACGGTACTCGTCCAGCGACGTGCGCTTGACGTAGTCCTTGTTGGACAGCGTGATCACCGTCTGCTCGTCAGGAATCATATCGAGGGTTTCGATTTCTCCCTCGTCTTCCACGATTTCGGTGCGGCGTTCATCGCCGTACTTTTCGCGAATCTTCTGCAGCTCTTCGCTGACGATTTGATCGACCAAAGCCGTGGAACCCAAGATCTGCCGATACCACTCGATCTTCGCCAGCAAATCGGCCAATTCCTCGAGCAGCTTCTCGCGCTCCAGTTGCGTCAAGCGGCCGAGGCGCATGTCGATGATTGCCTGCGCTTGCAAGTCGCTGAACTCGAAGTTGGCTATGAGTGCTTGCTTGGCATCTTGCTGCGAGCTGGACGCTCGAATCGTCCTGATGATCTCGTCCAGAATGTCGAGCGCCTTCTTGAGCCCTTCCAAGATGTGGGCGCGCGCTTCGGCTTCGCGCAACAAGAACTGCGTGCGGCGTACCACGACCTCGCGGCGATGACGCACGTAGTGCCAGAGCATTTGCTTCAAGTCGAGCACGCGTGGACGGCCGGCGACGATCGCCAGGAAAATGGCGCCGAACGTGGTCTGCAGCTTGGTGTGCTTGAAAAGATTGGCGATGAGTACGTTGGGGATGGCGTCGCGCTTGAGGTCGAGCACCACGCGGATCCCCAGGCGGTTCGACTCGTCGCGAATGTCGCCAATTCCCTCGATTCGCTTGTCGCGCACCAGGTCGGCGATTTCCTCGATCAGCATCGACTTGTTGACCTGATACGGGATTTCGGTGATGACCAAGCGATCGCGCCCTGCCTTGGGATTTTCTTCATGCTCGATGCGGCCGCGCATCAGGATGCGGCCGCGACCGGTGCGGTACGCGTCGCGAATTCCGTTGCGCCCGTAGATGATGCCCGCGGTTGGGAAGTCAGGGCCCTTCACGAACTGCGTGAGATCTTCGACCACACAGTCGGGGTTTTTGATCAGGTGCTCCGCCGCATCGATCAGCTCGCGCATGTTGTGCGGCGGAATCTTGGTGGCCATTCCAACGGCAATCCCGTCGGCGCCATTGGCCAACAAGTTCGGGAAGCCGCACGGCATGACCAGCGGCTCGTCCTCGGTGGCGTCATAGTTGGGGCCGAATGCCACCGTCTCTTTGTCGATGTCGTTGAGCAAGTCTTGACCCAACGGCGCCATGCGAATTTCTGTGTATCGCATTGCCGCGGGTGGGTCGCCGTCGATCGAGCCGAAGTTCCCCTGTCCATCGACCAGCGGATAGCGCAGCGAAAAGTCCTGCGCCAAGCGCACGATGGTGTCGTACACCGCTTGATCGCCATGCGGGTGGAACTTGCCGATGACTTCACCGACGGTCTTGGCGCTCTTTCGATACGGGCGATCGGCAACGTTGGAAGACTGGTACATCGCGTACAGCACGCGACGATGCACCGGTTTCAAACCATCGCGAACGTCCGGCAGTGCGCGGCCGATAATGACCGACATCGCGTAGTCGAGATACGAGACCTTGATCTCGTCCTCGATCGAGACTCTGTTTTGCTGGAGCGGAGAGGTTTCGTCCATGGCCTTTTCGTTACACGTCGAGGTTTTTGACTTCGAGTGCGTTGTCTTCGATGAACTGACGGCGTGGCTCGACGGCGTCGCCCATCAGAACGGTGAACAACTGATCGGCGTCGAAGGCGCTTTCGACACGCACTTGCAGGAGCTGGCGTTGTGCTGGGTCCATCGTGGTTTCCCAAAGCTGCTCGGGGTTCATTTCACCAAGACCCTTGTAGCGCTGAACGGCAACCCCCTTGCGACCGGCTTCGAGCAAGGTATCGAGCAGCTCCTCGCGGGAGTCGAGCGACTGCAGCGTCGCCCCCTCGCCCGAGGCAGCCAACACCTCGATCGAGCCCGTTCCAAGTTCACGCAGATGCGCATACAAGCTGCGCAACTGCCGGAACTCACCGGCAGTGACCAACTCGTCGTTGAGCAGATACTCGCGATGTCCCATGTCGAGTGCGATCGCGCGAACCGTGTAGGTTCCGTGCTCCTTGTCGGGCTCGATCTCACCGACGTGATGACCCAAGCCGCGTAGCCTCTCGGCCAGCGTTTCAAGCTTCTCCAAGTCGGCGAAGTCGCGCGCGTGGAGCAGTTCCATGTCCAATACCGCCTCGACCGCGCGACCCGGCCAACCGCGCCGTTCGAGCGCATCGCGATACTTGCGAAACTCCACTAACTGCTCCAGCAGGTTGGCCAGTTCCTTGCCTTGCCACAATCGCCCGCCAGCGCGAACCGAGCGATCGTCGGAAATGCGACCCATGAGGTACTTGTTCATCTCGACGTCGTTTTGCAGGTAACGCTCGTCCTTCCCCTTCTTCACCTTGTACAGCGGCGGCTGCGCGATGTAGAGGTTGCCGCGCTCGATCAACTCGCGCATTTGTCGGAAGAAGAAAGTGAGCAGCAAGGTGCGAATGTGACTGCCG
>CAZAHQ010000573.1:0-2998 GCA_964484415.1 uncultured Acidobacteriota bacterium
CGTTGAACCCAAAAATCACCAGCAGTCGCCCGCACGCCGGCAACCCCGATCGCCGCAGGTCATGCGCTGCGTAGAGCATCGAGGCAACCGATGCCTTGGCATCGCTACTGCCGCGGCCAAACAGGCGTCCATCGTCGACCTCGGCGCCGAAAGGATTGCGTGACCAACCGTCGCCCGGTGGCACCGTATCGATGTGCGATATGAACGCGAGTGTTGGACCAGGAGACCGCCCTGCGACCTCGACGAAGACGCCGTTGTTGTTACACCACACCTTCAGCCCGAGTGTCGTTGCCACGCGCTGCAATGCCGCGGCGACGATCTGCTCCTCACCGCTGACCGATGGAAGTGCAACGAGCTGCGCCAGAAGCGCAGTCTCCTCACTGAGCGTCGTCGTCGGCATCGGTGATTCCCTTGCGCTGAACGATCATCGTGCCGAGGCCGCTGCCGGTGAACACCTCGAGCAGCAACGAGTCGGCGGCACGCCCATCGATGACATGCGTCCGTTCCACACCCCGCGCTACGGCGCGAAGACACGCTTCTACCTTCGGCCGCATCCCGCCGGCTATCGCGCCGCTGGACATCAGGGGTTGTAGGTCATCGGCATCGGCGAAGCTGATCAAGGTCGAAGGGTCTGCACGATCACGCATCACACCAGGCGCGCCGGTGAGAAAGATCAGCTTCTGAGCCTGCAAGGCGACCGCAATCCCCTCGGCTACCGTGTCGGCGTTGACATTGAAGACGTTGCCGTCGTGATCGCCCGCCAAGGAAGCAACGACCGGTACGAATCGCGCATCGAGCAGATGGGTCAGTACCCGTGGATCTACCGCCGTGATATCGCCGACATGCCCGAAGTCGACCACGCTGGTCTGTCCGTCGTCATGACGCACGCTCATTGGTGGGCGACGAACGGCCGTGATCAACTCGGCGTCGACGCCCGTAAGTCCGACCGCTGCGACGCCGTGATGGCGAAGTGCGCTGCAGACCAGCGTCGAGAGCTGACCCGCGAACACCATCACAGCCGCTTCGAGTGCCGCGGCATCGGTGACTCGCCGGCCAGCCACGATCTGCGGCTCGAGGCCGAGCCGCCGCATCAACGCGCTGGCCTGCGGTCCACCACCGTGAACCACCACGACGCGAATTCCCAACGAGTTCAACAGCGCCACCTGGGTTGCGACGTTGTCGAGCGCCCGCGCATCGGCCAGCACGTCGCCACCCAGCTTGACGACAAAGGTTCGATCTCGGTAGGCGCGGACGTAACGCAGCGCCCCCTTCAACCCTGAAAGTCCAGGCTGCGATGTCGGTGTCATCGGCGTGTCTCCCGAGCCAGAGTCAACAACAGGGCGCGCTGAGCATGGAGACGGTTCTCCGCTTGGTCGACCACCGCCGACCAAGGGCCATCGATCACGGCATCATCGACTTCGACGTTTCGGCGCACCGGCAGGCAATGCATGAAGGCGCCGGCAGCATCGTGTGTGCGCTTCATCAAGGAGCTACTCACACGCCAGTGACGAAGTCCGGCACGCCGTTCTGACTCGCGTTCGGGGTTGCCAAAATCTCCCAAAGCGCCCCACGACTTGGCGTACACCACCACGGCGCCGGTGGCGGCATCGTCCATATCCTCCGTGGTGGTCACGCTTCCGCCGCGCTCTTCAGCGATGCGCTGGATGGTCGCCATGTCGTCGCTGTCGAGATCGTAACCATCAGGGCGAGCGATCGTGAGGTCCATGCCAAGTCGTGCCGCGGCCAAGGCAGCACTGGCCGGGACTGCGGTCGGCAACGCCTTGGGGTGCCAACTCCAGGTCAGCGCGAATTTCTTTCCCTGTGTGCGCCCGACCTTCTCAACGATCGTCTGCATATCGGCAAGCTCTTGACACGGATGGCGGCGCGCCGACTCCAGATTGATCACCGGCTTCTCGCAGTGTTTCGCAAACAGATTCAGCACGTCGTCACGTCGTGCGTCTTGCCAGGTGGCACCGCGAGGGAAGCAACGCACCGCCAGAAAGTCGGCGTAACGTCCCAACACGCGCGCTGCATCGATCGCGTGCTCGACCGTTGCGCCGTCCATCACGGCGCCCGGCTCCAGTTCGAGTGGCCATGCACCGCGTCCAGGCTCGAGCACCAGCGTATGGCCACCGTGGAGCGCCATCGCCGCATCGAAACTCGCTCGAGTTCTCAGGCTCGGGTCGAGGAACAGGGCAGCCAGCGTCAGCCCGGTCAGGCCACCAGAGACGTCTCCGCGCTTGACCCGCGCCGCCAGCATCAACAGCGCATCGATATCATCGTAAGACCAGTCCTCGATGGCGAGAAAGTCACGCTTGAGCATTCAGTACCTCCTGCAGCGAATCGATCAACAACTGCGCCTCGCTGGCAGAGAAAGACAACGGCGGCATCCAGCGCATCACGTACTGATCACTCGATGTACCGGTCAAGATCCGCTTTTCGAACAGCAGCGACTGAATCTGCGCCGCCGATTGCGGCAATCGCACACCGACGAGCAGCCCCAGCCCATCCGGTCGCGGCAGACCGATCGCAACCGCACGCTCGCGCAACCAGTTGCCGATCGTTCGCGCATTGTCTATCAGCGATTCGTCCTCGATTACCTTCAGATTCGCCAATGCGGCGGCACACGGTACCGGTCCACCACCGAAGGTGCTCCCCAAGTCGCCCACAGAGATCCCGCTGGTGATCGCCTCGCTGGCGATCGTGGCGCCGATCGGAAGGCCAGCGCCGAGCCCCTTGGCGAGGGTCAGCAGGTCGGGCACCACGCCGTAAACCTCTGCCGCCGTGAAGGCACCACAGCGCCCGACACCGCATTGAACTTCGTCGAAGATCAAGGCTGCCCCTCGTCGTGTGCAAAGCGAACGCGCCTCAACCAGGAACTCTCGCGATACAGCGCGCGCGCCGGCCATCCCTTGCACCGGTTCGATCAACACCGCCGCCACGTTGCTGTCGAGCGCGGCATCGAGCGCGGCAATGTCGTTGAACGGCACGCGTCGCG